>JARLHM010000141.1 GCA_031292235.1 Syntrophaceae bacterium
TATTCCTTCCTGCCAAGTGAAACCTTGGAATCAAAGCCCATCCACACACCCGTCGTATATGTCGGGTTGAATCCCACGAACCAGGCGTCAGCGCACCCATCCGTTGTGCCTGTCTTTCCGGCGAGATCGGTTCTTCCCAATTTTGCGACATTAGACGCTGTACCGGAAATACATGTTTGAGTCAGCATGTTAACCATAAGGAAGGCGGTTTGCGGGCTCATAGCTCTTTCCAGGACACGCGTCTCGGGGCCTTTCTCGTTCGGAAAGGAGCCTTTTAGTATGGACTCCAGCTCGAGGTTGTGTGGTTGTGAGGTTTCAGCCGTAGGTCCGCCGGGCTGATCAATTTCTTTTTCCGGAATTTCGGTTTCCTGGGGCCCTTGATTGGCCGCCGCGTCATAACCGTTGGTCGACGCAACCTGTTTCGCTATCCACGCCGGCGCTGGGTCGGCGTTTTCGTTGGGATCAACTATCACACGAGTATTGTCCTCAAGAATATTCCCAAAACGGTCCACAACTTTTTTTATCATTACAGGGCTAATTTTCAATCCCATATTGGGAAACACGGTATAGGCGCTTGTAAGCTCAAGTGGAGTCACTTCCGATGAACCCAGCCCCAAAGACAAATTGCGTCCCAATTGGCTATGTATACCCATGTTTTTCGCCATGGTAATCGTTGTGTCCAGACCAACATCCATCAAAAGCTTTATGGCAACAATATTTCGAGATAAAGCGAGCGCCCGCGTGAGGTTGGTCGATCCGATAAAACCACCATCCGAGTTGGAAGGGACCCATTCAGGTTCACGCGGATCTATCTGGACCGCGATAGGCTCATCTATCACTAGCGTATTGGGACTATAGCCACTATACTCAAGAGCGGCCGAATACACGATAGGCTTGAATGCGCTTCCCGGTTGCCGCATTGCCTGAGTAGCCCGATTGAAATGAGATTTGTCAAAATCGAGCCCGCCGACCAAGGTTAGCACATACCCTGTCCTGTTTTCGACGCACACGACAGCCCCTTGCACAGGTGGCGCCGTAAGTTGTTCCAAAGAAAAGTTTTTCCCATCCGATTCCACGACCTGGAAATTGAGCACATCGTTCCGCTTATAAACCGAGCCTGGAGCTAGTTTCATGCTGAATCTCGGGTTCCCGTGTAAAGCAAGCGTATATTCATCGGATATTGGTGAAAGGTCCTTTTTGCTTTTCTTTTTCTTAGGAATCGGGACCGTCAAAACCAGAGCCTGAACAATATCCCCAACCTTTAGAGACTCAGGCGCCGCTCCATTTAGGAATTCTCCGGCTTCCACTGGTTTCAGTCTCTTTATTAGACCCATAGGACGCTGTTCACGCTTCTCCCAAGCTTTCACCCCTCTGAATAAAGCGGCGGAGGCGGCGTCCTGCAAATGTGGATTCAACGTCGTCCAAACTTGAAGACCTTCATTGTAAAGGCGGTTCGTTCCATATTTTTCGATTATCTTTTGCCGGACAGCCTCGGTAAAATATGGCGCTCGAGTAAATGGATTGGGCAAATTCTCCCGGAACACAGGAGTTTCGTTCATTGCTTTGTCAAATTCGGCCTGACTTATAAAATTGTTCTTAAGCATACTGTTGAGCACAAACTCGCGTCTTTTAAGAGCATTCTCCAGGTTCTTGGGTGGAGCCGACTTGTTTGGGTTGGAAACTAAGCCTGCTATCATTGCCGCTTCGGCGATTGTCAATTCTTGAGTGGGTTTGCCAAAATAGGTCCTTGCGGCGGCTTCAACCCCATAGGCCCCTCTTCCGAGGTAAATTTCATTCAGGTACAGGTTTAGTATTTCCTGCTTGGAAAGGGACTTTTCAAGCCTGAATGACAGTATGGCCTCCCTTATTTTCCTTGATAGTTTCTTCTCTTTGGTGAGAATGAAATTCCTCGTAACCTGCTGAGTTATCGTGCTGGCGCCTTGCGAAAAGTTTCCTGACTTCATATTTCTAATGACTGCCCTTGATATACCGATCAAATCGATGCCAGGATGTGAAAAGAACCTGGCGTCCTCGGCAGCCAAGAACGCGTTTATCACATTTGGGGGAATTGAAGTCAGGGGAATTGGGAATCGTTTTTCTTTGTAAAACAGTCCGATAACTGAGCCATCTTCCGCATAAAAAGTGGAGACCGTTTTAGGGCGATAAGCCCTTAAATCTGGGATCTTCGGAAGGTCCCCGGAAAAAACCAAATATACGCCTAAGGCAGACCCCATGATCCCAAAGATTAAACCGAAAACGAGGAGCATCGGCAACCCGACCCATATCCAGGCGACCACGCCGCTAAAATAACTCAAGTATTTGAATCCTGGTCTATTAACAGCCATCCTCAACACCAAGTAGCTGAATGTTTTCACAACCTTTAGCTACTTACTTTAAATAAAATAGATCTTATGCCGTCCTTCCGACATCGTCAAGCAAAGCCGATTAACTCAATTAACCAAAACATTACTGTCACTTTTCTTGACGCCGTACAGTCTATGAATTAACTTCGTTGCAATATTTTGGGGAGGCATTAAATTGCGTGTCGGATTAGGATTTGACGCTCACAGGTTGGTGGTGGATAGAAAACTCGTGTTGGGTGGGGTTAAAATTGATCATCCATGTGGTTTGGAAGGTCACTCCGACGCTGATGCGCTAGTCCATGCGGTGATCGACGCGTTGCTGGGCGCTGCCGGATTGGGTGATATCGGCATGCGTTTTCCAGACACCGACCCAAAATTCAAGGGGATTTCAAGTCTTGACCTGTTGGCCGACGTAGCAGCGGAAATAGCAGCGCGGGGTTTCAAGATCTCGAACATGGATGCGACACTGTTTGCAGAAAGACCCAAGATCGGCCCTTTTAGGGAACAGATGGCGCAAAACCTGGCCACCATAACTGGTATAGAGAGACATCGAGTAAACATTAAGGCGACTACTACTGAAGGACTTGGATTCATAGGAAGACGCGAAGGACTGGCTGCAGCCGCGGTAGTTCTGCTGGAAGAGACTTCAAACATATAGCGCAACAAATTCTGGAGATACGAATGGGGCTAAAAATTTACAATACCTTGACTAGAAGAAAAGAGCTATTTCAACCTATTCACCCTGGGAAAGTCGGGATGTACGTCTGTGGGGTCACGGTTTACGATATGTGCCATATCGGGCATGCCCGCTCGGTCATATTGTTCGACGTTATCTACAGATATCTTATCAAAAGTGGCTTTCATGTCACTTACATTAGAAATTTCACTGACATTGACGACAAAATTATCAACCGGGCCAATCAGTTGGGAGAGGACTGGAAACAACTTGCGGAGCGCTATATAAAGGAATTTCATACCGACATGGATGCGCTGGGAGTAAAAAGACCTGATATCGAACCCAAAGCGACTGACCATATTCAGGATATTCTGTCACTAATCGGCGCGTTGATTGATCAGGGACACGCTTATGAAGTGGATGGCGACGTCATGTTCTCGGTATCCGGTTTTCCTACTTATGGAAGACTTTCCGGAAAAAAGACGGAGGATTTGCTTTCGGGCGCACGGGTCAACGTGGATGAAAAGAAGAAAGATCCCCTGGATTTTGCGCTATGGAAAGCTGCCAAGAAAGGGGAGCCGTTTTGGAACAGCCCCTGGGGTCCGGGCAGACCTGGATGGCATATAGAATGTTCGGCAATGAGCATGAGATACCTTGGGTCAACTTTCGACATTCATGGCGGTGGGGCAGATTTGACGTTTCCACATCACGAGAACGAGATTGCCCAGTCAGAGGCCGCAACTGGTGAGCCTTTTGTAAGATATTGGATACACAACGGCTTTGTTAACATCCGTTCGGAAAAGATGTCCAAATCCTTGGGAAATGTTCTGAACATAAGGGACATCTTGAAAGAGGTCCATCCAGAGGCCCTCAGGCTGTTTTTGCTGTCCAGCCATTACCGAAGCCCACTCGATTTCAACGACACATCGATCAAGGAAGCTTTTGTCGGGCTGGAACGGCTATATGGGGCATTATTGGCCCTTGGTGAGCTAATTGGTGTGGGCGGCAAGCTGGATGATCTACCGGAAGAACTTGCCAATTTGGATTCAAAGTTTCAGGAAGTCATGGATGACGATTTCAACACGCCACGAGGGTTAGCGCTGCTATTTGAAGCGTCGAGGACGGTCAATAGGTTACAGACCGAATCATCGATGAATCCGGAAAAAATTCCAACACCAGGTCTATTGGAAAATGCTCGCTCGATATTGTTGGGATGGGCCCGTGACGTTTTTGGCCTGTTAAACGAACAGGCGTCAGAATTCGTGGAAAACTCACGTCGATCAGGCGCAAAAGATCTAGATGTTTCTGAGGAAGAAATCGAACGCCTGGTTCAGGAGCGTTCAGAAGCCAGAAACGCCAAAAATTTCAAACTGGCTGATGAGATACGTAACCGGTTATTGGAACAGGGTGTCTTGATTGAAGATGGTCCCAAAGGTTCCACATGGCGGGTCAAAGATTGATTTATTCAATCATTCACCATTTCGGATTATTAAAAGACGCTAATCGGTATTATTGGAAATTCTAGTCGAAAAACTGAACTATTTTTATAATCGTAAAACGCCTTTTGAGCGCCAAGCGTTTCAGAACATCAGTTTCTGTGTCCCTTCTGGAAAAGTCCTTGGAGTGTTGGGGCCAATAGGGTCGGGCAAAACCACCCTGGTCAGAACTCTGAACGGTCTTATCCAACCTGCATCCGGCAAAATTTCCATAGATGGGGTAGACATAAAAAAGTTTGGACCGGACCTGAGGAAAACGGTCGCCCTGGTCTTTCAGCAACCGGAAAAACAACTATTTGAAGAGACTGTTTTTAGTGATATTGCTTTCCCTCTGACAAGCAGTTATGAATTTTCGGAAAAGGACATAGATCTTCGCGTAAGAAAAGCTTGCGCGACCGTTGATTTGGACATCGACCTGATAGGAAACCGAAGCCCTTTTGATCTCTCCTCCGGAGAGAAGCGACGAGTCGCTATAGCCGGAGCGCTTGTTAATGACCCATCAGTTCTGGTCCTTGATGAGCCCGCGTCCGATCTTGATCCGCCGTCTCTGTCGATGCTTAATGACATAATCCGGTCATTCACCAGGAGCGGAAATCATACCGTAGTGATAGTGTCTCATGATATGGACTGTTTTCTTCCAGTGTTAGACTTGTTGCTTGTAATGAATCACGGGAAAATGGTTTCTTTCGGATCAGTGAGAAAAGTGTGTTCCGAGCTACGCGAAAATCCTGAACTAAGAATCACTCTACCTTCCCTTGGTTTGTTGGTCGCAGAGTTGAGAGCGCACAATATTCCAATGCCGGAGGACGGTTTCGACTTGCAACTGATCAAAAAGCGCATTACGCATTTATTGCGAACAGGAAGGTTTCAAACTT
Source organism: Syntrophaceae bacterium (assembly GCA_031292235.1). GTDB lineage: Bacteria > Desulfobacterota > Desulfomonilia > Desulfomonilales > Desulfomonilaceae > CAJBEZ01. The sequence goes on from JARLHM010000141.1 coordinate 5,411, forward strand.
GAAAAGAAAGTCCCTTATTACGTTTTCCCTGGTTGGATTATTCGTTTGTGTGGCCGGTCCGGTCCTTGCCGAGCAATTGGATGTTCATAAGGTAGTCCAAAAAATTCAGGATGTATACAACCCAAGTTGTTGTTTTACCGCTTCATTTGATCAATTGACCGTAAATGTGGCCATGGACATGAGAGATAGATTCCAGGGCCAAATGTATGTGAGAAAACCTCTTGATATAGCCTTGGACGTTATAAGCCCCGAGCGACAGAAGGTTGTGATGAAAGGCAGGAGTTACATTGTCTATTTTTATGATGATGGCTCACAGGTCAACGGAGAGGTTCCACCTGAAATAAATATTGAGAATTTCTTCGGTTTTTTCACCAATATATCAGCCCTGGACAAGAATTTCACAATTGAATTGTCTCCGAGGCAAACTGAGCCGGAAGACAAAATGATTTTTCTGGAACTGACTAATACCTCTAATTCTCAGCCTGGGTTCAAAGTAGTCCTAGGGGTAGACAGAAAGCGGTTTACAATCAACCGGGCCATAATTTATGATGCGCTGGGCAATTATAATAGGTTTGATCTTTTTAATATAACCTTTTTGAAGTCGATCCCTGATTCTCGGTTTGAAATTAAATCCGCTCACAATTAGTCATCATATTACAGCAAATTAAGGAAACTTCCTCTTGTGAAAAAAAGTGAATATTTTAATTTGACAAGTCTCGGCTGCCCGAAAAATCGCGTGGATAGTGAGAAAATCCTTCATGCCATGCTGGCCGCAGGATTTGAACACACTCAAGACCAGGAAAACGCTCAAATTATAATTATTAACACCTGTGCTTTCATTCAACCCGCGGCGGAAGAATCAATTGCGGCTGTATTGGATAGCGCTTCAATAAATCCTAACGCGTTCTTGATCGTCGCCGGCTGTCTTCCTTTACGATATGGACAAAGTCTAGATGACTCTTTCCCCGAAGTTGATCTCTTCATAACGCCGGATCAAATTGATCAAGTCGCCGA
>JARLHM010000015.1 GCA_031292235.1 Syntrophaceae bacterium
AAAACCGGTAATCCCGCATCCATCCATGCCTGACTACCTCCGGCGAGACTGATGGCTTTCGCAAAACCTTTTCTCTCCAATATACCTGTGCCCATACTTGATCTGTACGCCGAATTGCACACAAGTGTAACCGGTTCGTCTGACTCCAGTTTGGAAGACAGTTCAGCCAGATGGGTAAGTGGAAGATTCAACACCTTTCCTATACGTGAAGCCATCCACTCAGTTGGCAGACGGACATCACCTATTAGCGGAGCCTCCCCGTTTTGCATCAAATCATAAAGCCTCTGAGGCGAAATAGGATCAAGTGACTTAATTGGAAGTTTTGCTTTTTCCCATGTATCCAGAGTAAGCGCATCACCCTTATAACCAATTCGATGGAGTCTGTGTCTCGCCTCTTTTATTAGGTCGGTGTCACCAATCAGCACCAGCTTGGATCCCCACGGCACGATCGATCCTACCCAGGTTTCCAGTCTTCCTCTGGCCGCGATATTAACTGAGTTCGGGATATGGCCTTTAGCGTAGACATCCGCATTTCTTAGGTCTACAAGGTAATATTTTGAGGGCTTCATGAGTTCAGAAGTTGGTCTGATTTCTCGGGGGGCTGGAGCATTCCAGTCGACCGGAGAGGGGCCTTCTCTGTTCATTTTCGCGTTGTGCTTAAAATATTGGGGAGCTTCGGGTAATCCCTGAAGCACCATTGCAATGAATTCACCTTTACCACGAGCCTTCAAGTATGGGTTGGATTCCTTTTCTTGACCAATGGTTGATTTTGGATCGTTCCCAAGATTGGCGCCACAGAGTGAACCCGCCCCATGCGCTGGAAAAATCATAACGTTGTCCGGCAATTTGGAGAGTTTATTCATCCATGTGTCGTAAAACGCCGACGCCAGCCAAGCAGCGGGAACCGTTCCGTCCATAAGGTCAGGTCTACCTACGCTACCGACAAAAAGCACATCCCCTGTGAAAAGCAGCTTCGGATTCTTGAGATCATCCTCGGAATACACAGAGCAACACTGTCCGTCCGGGGTGTGTCCTGGCGTGTCCATAAATTTGAGAACAGCTTTGCCTAGTTTTAAGGTAAATTTTTCGTCCGTCGCCTTGAAAGCATATTTGGCCCCCGATTTGTGGCTTTGATAGATCGGGACGCCAAGCGCTTTTTTAACCTCGGTGTGTCCCGCGACAAAATCCGCATGCGAGTGGGATAGATAGACTCCAACTATTTTAGCCCCCTCTTTTTTAGCAGTTTCCATATAGAATGATATGTCACGAACTGGGTCTATCAGTAAGGCTTCCCCCTCGCTGATCAATAGGTATGTATATACAGAAAGAACGGGCAGTACGATCTGAACGACTTTAAAGCCAGGAAAAGTGTATGTGTCAACCACACTGAAGGTTGACGAATCCTGGCCGTGTGAAGCGGATTCAGAATCTTCAATCTGAACCCCAAGCGTTTTTTGAGCGGATTCTTGGGTTGCCCAGGCGTCACGTTTCATGTACGATGAAGCGATCAATGCGGCCCCGCCGGCGGTAGCGCCAACGAGGAAGCTTCTTCGAGTCATACCAATTTTTTCCATTTACCTACTCTCCATAAGTTTGTGTTAATTCAAACCAATTCTATTTTTAGACAATAATTCAATTACGGATCAGCAGCAAAGATTGTAATTGACCCAGGGAAGGGCGCTGAGTTACGCTCAGATAAATAAATATAAACTTTTTAGCTACGTCTCTACGGTTCTCCGGCTCACTCCGGGCCTACTTCGGCCTTCAGACAGGATCAAGGAAACATGAATCTCGACGACGCTGTAGTCCTCAGGACATATACCAGCGAAGCGGTCGCAAGCATAGCAGATTCACGCCTCGGATTTGAAGGTATAGAAGCACACATTCAAAAAGACGACTGCGGAGGGGCTTACCCGTCGCTACAGATGTCCAGAGGCGTTCGACTCCTTGTCAAGCCAGAGGATCTGGAGGATGCAGAAAGAATACTAAATGAACTTGAAGTGGAAGAGTCCCAAAAAGTTGAGAAAGGGGCGGAGCAGGAAGATCGCATGACAACAAAATCAAGTTGGAAGCCCGTTGATGTTTTGGCTCTGAGAGACCTTCCGAGCCAACAACTTGACGAACTGAAGGCGGCCATCTTTACATATGTCGTGTTGGCTCCGCTCTTATCGGCTTTGTTCGCTGAAAAGATCGACAACATGTTTATTGCTTGCCTACTGTTTGTGGGACTTGTAGGGACGGCTTTCGTATATTTGAAGAACCGACTGGAAAAACTGGAGGCATCGCTCAAAGAGCAAGAGCGGAAGTTAATGGAACTGGAGGGCGTGAATGACGAGAAATTCTAATGATTCCCTCAGAATCCGTAACGCAGTCTTATAAGATCCATGTGATATGGCGCAACGTGATTATTGGGGCCAAAAACACTGAGTTTCATCTGCCACGTCGTTGCAAAACGAAGTTCATTATTTTTGTGGCTTAGTGATGTCTGCAGGGGTTGTTAGAAACGCCTCGTGTCCAAAATATTTCCAGATAGCGCTGTGTCCGGATCTATACCGGGTACTTCTCTGGACCAGAAATGCCGATCAAATTCCCGTAAAGACAAACCCATGTAAATCTATTATAGAGACGCTATATGAGTTACCGGTCTCCTCGGATTTCCCTTCGTTATTATGGCCCAATAGTCAAAGTGTAATTGGCAACGCTGGCTTGGGATATCTGACACAGAGGAACAGGTGTGGCAGGGCAGGCGGGCGTGTGGTTTTCTCCTGCCATTGGTGTACAAGCCAACGGAGGGGGCGCGCAGTTGCAGCCAGTCCATCCCCAGCCGAAAACGCCGGGATTGTTTGAATTGCCTGTGCCTGCGGTAGCTGTGATCTCTTGCCCGGAGATAGGGGTAATTTTCATGGGTAAATTGAAGCCGTTGACCAGACTAATGTCATAAGTGTCTTGTAGTCCTCCCCATTGACACCAGTTGTCACCCAGGGTCCACTCGCCTTGTGTAACAGCGCAGTTGGTCCACGGAACTGTATTGGCGGAAATTGCGAAACTTACTTTCTTTCTGACTTTACCCTTAAAGGTTATCACGAGGTAGGGCGGTGGATTATTTGCGGCAACAGTGGTGGTTAGGATTAAAGGATTTGCAGTAGTTGTCCAACCAGGAAAGTCAGTGGCCAAGTTGTACCCACCCGTCTCACCAACGAGGAATCCCAAATAAAGCGTCACGTCACTATTTCGTTGGTTTATGACAGTGATGGTCTGAGTGGGACATAGCGTCGCGGGGTTTGTGCATGGCGCTGGCGCCGAGAGTAGCGCCAACTGCGCCGTCTGAGTGGTTCGTCGCCAATTTCTATTCACCTTTGCTTCGGTGGCCCGTGTCATTTCCCGGGGACTTTGGAACACCGGCTTTGGCATTATGAACGGACTCGTGCCAGCCACCAGGTTTTCCAATTGCAAGCCCATATTCATGAAAGCGGCTACTGACTGATAGACCTGATTAGTGTTGTCATAACCGACATCATATTTAGCGACGAACATACCATCCCGGGACTTGAGTTCAGCGCCTGCGTAATAGCCGTATACGTCG
>JARLHM010000142.1 GCA_031292235.1 Syntrophaceae bacterium
GGTGTGCCACGCGTAGTCTTTGCATCATCTTCGTCTGTTTATGGATCAAGCGCCACATTACCCAAAAAGGAAGGCTTTGAAGGTTTGCCTCTGTCTCCTTATGCCCTGACCAAAAAGATTAATGAAGAACATAGCAAGTTGTTCAAGGATTTGTACGGCCTAGATACTGTAGGCCTGCGTTATTTTAATGTTTATGGTCCGCGTCAGGATCCCAATTCCGAATACGCCGCGGTAATACCCAGGTTCGTGACCCGACTACTGGCCGGCGTTTCCCCCGTAATTTATGGAACTGGTCTCCAGAGCCGTGACTTTACCTTTGTGAAGGACGTCGTGAAAGCAAACTTGATGTCAATGGAGGCCCCTACTGATGTTTGCGGCGCGTCCTACAACGTGGGTAGAGGCGACCAGATAAATTTGCTCGAATTACTGGACAATCTCAAGGACCTCTTAGGAAAGCGGATAGAGCCCGTATTCGAACCTACCCGACCGGGGGATGTTATGCATTCATCCGCTGATATAAGCCTGGCGAGAGAGAAGTTAGGTTTTCAGGCGAAGTGGGAATTGAGAAAGGGCTTGGAAGCGAGCATAGGGTATTATGCGAAAACGTCGGCCTCATAATAACAGTCTTTCAGAACAACGTGTTACGGAGACCTCCTCTGAGTCATAAATCTGATCTTGATATTTGAGTTGAAATTATGTTCCGAAGGCCGTGAGGCGCGTCATGACCAATGGCAACCAGTCCATTTGCCAGTCGGAAAATGGTCAGTACAAAAAAAGAAAATGTCCGACCCTAACCCCTGTACCCTCAGCCGGACACTTAAACTCTGGAAAAGTTCCAGAAATGCTAATTGTAAAAGCTTATGAAAATGACCATACATATTGCACCGATGTTTGTCAAACTAGAAAATACTTTAATTACAATAAGATAATGATCTCAATCACATTGACTTAAACCTAAAATCAATGTCTAATATCTTACGGCTTTTGCTTGGGCCCTTGCGCTTCAAATGGTATAAATAAATGCTACCCGGCGCTTCCGGCGCCGGCTTAATCATGGGCACGGAAGAAGGCGCAGTTGTCTCCAGCCAAAATATTAGTGCTGACTACTACATACCCGGCTAACGAAACCGATTGGTCCGGAGCTTTCATACACAGTCTGGTCCTGGCTATTCAGAGGAGAGGTTTCGAAGTCGAGGTAATTGCTCCCTCAAACGGTCAATCTTATGGTCCGCAGTTCATTGACGGGGTACGTGTCTCACGTTTTGCCTATTTTTGGCCCCGTTCCCTGGAACGGCTTACAAAGGGGGCGGGGGGTATTCCGGAAAATATGTCCAAGAGTATTTTGGCCAAATTTCAGATAGCGCCGATGATGGTAATTTTCGTCCTTAGAACTTTAATCGCGGTTCGACGCTTTGATGTTATTTATGCCAACTGGATAGGCGCTGGTCTGGTTGGGGCTCTAGTGAGTCGAATTTCGGGAAAACCCATGGTGGTTTCCTTTAGGGGGGATGATGGTTATCTGGCTCGTGACAACCGGTTGTGGAGAATGTTTACAAAATGGGTGCTCCGACAGTCCTCTTTTGTGACTACCGTCAGTTCTGAACTTCTAGAAATAATGGGAGACTTGGGCGCGGACCCTGCCCGGTTAACACTCCCGCGTTTCGGGGTTGACACCAAGGTCTTCTGCCCAGCTCCACGAACTGAAAATTCCGATGGCCGCGTCAGAATAATTTTTGTCGGTAGTCTGATACCCAAAAAGGGTCTACAGGACTTGATAAACGCCATGGGGAATCCGGAGTTCAGGAATACTTCCCTGACCATAGTTGGTGATGGTTACTATTCAGAGAACCTCAAGGACCTGGCCCGGGAGAAACTGAAGAACCATTGCGAGATTTCTTGGAAAGGGATAACACCGCCACGAGAAGTGGCCAAACTGATGCGTCAATCGGACATCCTTGTGTTGCCGAGTTATACTGAGGGAAGCCCAAATGTAGTGAAAGAAGCCATGGCAAGTGGGTTGCCAGTAGTAGGAACTCGAGTTGGTGGAGTGCCGGATCTGGTAAGTCACGGAAAAACCGGTTTATTGTACGAACCGGGTGATGTAGAAGCGCTTCGTGAATGTCTGTTCAAACTCGTGAAGGATGAAAACATGCGCGTTGAAATGGGACGATTGTCAAAAAAGAAATTGGACCAGGGCGCATTGAATTGGGACACAACCGCTGCGGATTTCGAATCAATCTTCCTACGCGTAATAGGATAGTCACGCCGCAACAACAAACCGATAGATTGAAGCCGTGACATTTCAAAAATTTTGTTCCAAAACGAGCGAAATGTCACATTTGCCAGGTGAGTTTGCAAACTTCAGCCAAATCTGAGATAAGCCCTAGAGTAGTTTTGTCGGTTTTTTTGTTTAACAAACCCCGGAATAAACCTTGCCGGGGTGCAAAAGATGTTGTTCGGTTGCGCTTTGTTGGAGGAACCTGTCATGTGCGAGCGCTCTAAATGGCTCCCTGTTTTTACCTCGGCTGTCCTCATCGCAGGTATCATATCATACGAACCTTGCCCGGCTGCTCAAATGGGCGCTGTAAAGGCTGTAGAGGGAGAGGCTCGAGTCAACAATAGCGATAAGTCTGAATTCAGGGCTTTGAAGACCGGCGATCCCATCAGGTTGAGAGATTGGATACAGACTGACCAGAACTCCAAAGTCGAGGTAAAACTTGAAGACGGCGGCGAAAATTCTCTGGGGGAATATTCAGAGATATATTATTACGATTTTGACCATAAGGATGCAGCCCACTTTTATGGGGCCGATGTTACATCCGGTTCAATCAGGTTTGTGAAGAAACTGGCGGAAACGAAACCGCCGTCAGCGTATACGGTGACAACTCCGACGTCGATTATAAATGTCGAGCCTGGAGAAACCGCAGATTTTATTGTCCGGATACTTAATCAAAAACGGACAACGATTACGGTAATTTCTGGGAAAATCCGAGTTAAAAATGTTTTGGAAGACATTCCTGCGGAACGGACAGTAACGGCGTGCAGAAGGGTGGACGTCGAGGAAAGTATGCCTCCAACTGAGACAATGGGAGTTTCCTCAAAAATTCTGAAAGACCTTATCGTTGGGACAACCATCCCTGGGACTCTTTCTGAAGATGTTCCCAGTTGTAAAGACGCTTTTGGAAAGAAAAGGGAATGTCCTGGCCGCCAGATTTGGGATGGATCGCGCTGTGTCCAGTGTCGTGAGTTTGGGATGGTATTTCAGAACGGCAGGTGCGTAGCGCCGGACTGTGGGGATTGTAGAACAATCTGGGGATCACGATGCGTTCCATGCCAAGAATTGGGCCTCGTGTGCATTGAAGGTCGATGCGCTAGAAAGAATTGTCCTAAGTGTTCCATTTGGAATGGTAGAAGGTGCGTGCCCTGCGAGGAATTTGGAAGGGTCTGCGTTGGAGGAAGATGCGCGCCTAGACGGGATTGCCCGCCATGCTCAGTCTGGAACGGTTGGAGATGCGTTTCTTGTGCGGATTTTGGCCGAAGCTGCATTGAAGGAAGATGTGTTTTCAGGCCGTGTGGGGAATGCGAAGCCAGGCGAGGCGACGCGTGTGTAAGATGTGAAGACCTTGGACTTCCATGCGAAAAGGGAAGATGTGTAGGCCCAACGCCTGGCTCCGAAACAGCTCCGCCGTCAAAGATCGTACCGAATCCTTTAGGAGTAGGCCCGGCGCCGACAAAGGTTCCGCCGGTCGTCGCTCCTTTGAAACCTAATGTGGGGTCCGAGATACAGCGTAGGGATCGAAGCGAAAAACCCCCGCTGAAACCAGCCATCCAAATTAAGCCGAGGGACATGGGCCCATCATCCCCTGAGAACGCCAAACCTACCCCCAATCGGCTTAATAAACCTCATGCATCGACACCAGTGAGCCCAAAGCAAGGAATCCCGAAAGAACATGAGCGGGTGGCGCCTACCAAGCGAAAGCCATTGGAAGCGTCTCCAACATTGAAATTGAATGAACAGAAACGGGAAAATACTCCAAATCATCCCAAGAGACAGGATGTTAAGACAGGCCGGACGCCGGAAACTCGTCAACCAGCAGTCAAGCAGGAGAAAAAACAGATAAAGCCAGAACGTCCTGCTCCCATAGGGAGACCCGACCTGAAACCCGAGTTCGCAAAGCCTGATCGCGCCCCTGGACCGCCTCTAGGGGACCATCCTGGTGATGATGAAAAGAAAAAAAGGCGTTAATCCGGCACACTGAGCTTGCTTAGTCGCATCTCGTTGTTTTAATTTTATCGAATGTTTTAGGAGGCGATAATGAAACGGCTACTTTTTTTAACTGTTGCGATTATTTTTATTAATACATCGGTTAAGGCCGAGTTGCTTGAGATGGCCACAAGTTGTGACAAGGCGGTTGTAGATCTAACTGAAATCCTAAAGCATCCCGACAAGTCGACCTCGGAACAGATTAGGGACGCGTTCGGAGTTGACATATTCAATTCTTGCGATTCTCCGGATGGAAAAACAGTTTGTTTCCAATGCCTGGACAAAAACCAGAAACTCAATCTTATTCAGTTGCAAGAAAACAAGGCAAACAAGATTTTTGAATTAAAAGGGTTTGGTTGCAAATGTGACAGGAAAAAATGAGAAAACCAAATCTTTGATTTTGGGTCAGGAGTTCAAATGTGGGAATACACGGACAAGGTTAAAGACCATTTCTTTAACCCAAGGAACATAGGGGTCTTGGCTGACGCCAATGCTGTGGGGGAGGTAGGATCACTCGCTTGTGGTGACGCCCTCAAGCTCTTCTTGAAAATTGATCCCGAGACCGAGAAAATAGTCGACGCGAGTTTTCAGACATTCGGATGTGGAAGCGCGATAGCGTCCAGTAGCGCTTTGACCGAAATGATTAAAGGCAAGACGGTCGAAGAGGCCCTAAAAATTACTAATCAAGATATTGCAGATTACCTCGGCGGCCTTCCAAAAGAAAAAATGCACTGCTCTGTCATGGGACGAGACGCTTTTCAAGCCGCCGTCGCGTGCTATCGAGGCGAAACGGCCCCGCGCGAACTGGCTGAGGGCGAGTTGGTATGTGAATGTTTCGGCGTTACAGACGAACAAATACGCCGCGCAGTGCGGGAAAATAATCTTTCGACCATCCAGGAAGTAACAGACTACACAAAGGCTGGTGGAGGGTGCGGGCTGTGCCATGACAAGATCGAACGGATAATCGCAGAGATAAAAGGCGAAACCAGCGTTGCGGAATCAATAGTATCGAAGCCTCGTAAATCAATGACTAATATTCAGAAAATCGCCAAGATTCAGGAAGTCCTGGAAAAAGAGATCAGGCCGAGCTTACAGCAGGATGGAGGAGACGTGGAACTCATAGACCTGGACGGCGATGTTGTGAAGATTGCGCTCCGTGGCCTTTGTTCTTCATGCCCAAGTTCAGCCCTAACCAAGAATGGGATCGAAAACAAACTTCGTGAACTGGTGCATCCGGACCTCGCTGTGCAGGAGGTAAACGTATGAAAACCATTTACCTGGACAATAATGCCACAACGCGCGTAGCTGATGAAGTCTTTGACGCGATAAGACCATTTTTTACTGAGCGTTATGGGAATCCTTCGAGCATGCACTTTTTTGGTGGAAGTGTAGCTCGGGAAATAGTGAGCGCCAGGGAAAACATGGCAGAACTCCTAGGCGCCTTACCTCAGGAAATTGTGTTTACATCAGGCGGGACAGAGTCGGATTCCACAGCGATCCTCAGTGCGCTCAGTACTATGCCGGACCGCAGGGAGATTGTTACGACAAGGGTAGAACATCCTGCTGTTTTGAACCTGTGCAAATACCTCGCGCGGGTCAAGGGATACACCGTGAGATGGCTCTCAGTTGACAAATTCGGCATGCTTGACATGAATGAAGTCAAAAAGGCCATCACCGATAATACTGCTATTGTTTCAGTGATGTGGGCCAATAACGAAACAGGGGGAATGTATCCAATAGAAGAAATAGCGAAAATCGCGGCAGCGAGAGGAGCTTTAACGCATACAGACGCAGTTCAAGCAGTTGGTAAGGTACCGATCAACCTCAGCAAAACAGACATAAACTTCCTTTCTTTGTCCGGACACAAACTTCACGCTCCAAAGGGTATAGGCGCTTTATACATCAAGAAGGGTACCCGTTTCTCCCCATTCATGATCGGGGGACATCAGGAATTCAGCAGGCGCGGCGGAACGGAAAACGTTCCGGGCATAGTAGGTCTTGGTCACGCTGCCCGGCTTGCCATGAAGAATTTTGAAGAAGAAAACATTCGTGTCAAAAAGATGAGAGACCGCTTACAACAAGGGCTGCTCGAAAGAGTGTCTCAAGCCAGAGTAAACGGGCACATTGAAAATCGTCTTCCCAACACGTTGAACATAGGGTTTGAATTCGTGGAAGGCGAGGCGATCCTTATGAAAATGGATGAGAAGGGTATCTGCGCATCATCAGGATCCGCCTGCACATCAGGGTCCCTTGAACCGTCCCATGTTTTAAGGGCAATGGGTGTCCCATTTACTGCCGTCCACGGCTCGATACGATTTTCTCTTTCACGGTACAACACCGAAGATGAAATCGAATTTGTCATTGAAGAAACACCCAAGATTATTTTAACATTGCGAGCAATGTCTCCTTTCAACGTAGAAACCATGAATGCCGCATGCGTGGTTCAATAGGAACCCAATTGTCTGAGCGAGGCTCAAAAGCAGGAAAATTAAAACAAAATTTATAAAACCTCAAAGCCTCGAAACATGCGCTCGTGCCAAAATCTGAAAATATTCTTTCAACGAACACCAAAAGAAGAGCTTTTCTGCGTTATGGCTTTAGTAAATCTCGAAGGCTCTTCGTCGGTGACTGTCAGATTGACCATTATGGATTTTGGGTCGACGTACTTCTGATCAAAGGCAATTGGTAATTCAAAAACCTTTCCGTGAGAATTGGATGAGACTTCTCGAAGGTCCTTTTCAGTAAACCGAAACGTTCCGCGCGGAAGCAGTGTTCTGTGATCAATCCATGTTCCACTCAAACAGATGGCGCTGTAAGGGTAGCCAACGGGAATGGCAACGTAAACCCAGAGCTTATCGGCGACCACACCAGCTATTTTGTCATTGTCCGCTTGTAAGTCCGTTGCTCTACCGAGCACAGCATATCCTGCGTCCTCGAATTTCGCTTCGTACCGTAGGTAGAACACCTGTCTACTCAAGTCGCTGCGATCTGAAGTTACGACTCTTTGGAGGATCGGCCCCTCAACTCCAACAAATCCAGCTCGGTACCCGATGAAGCGCTTATAAGGTTTGTTGAATTTTGCGAAATCGTATCTATCAAGAGATCCTTGTTTCAGATAACTCGAAAATGCGTCTTTGATAGAAAGGTTTCCCAAGTCTCTATCAGGAGAGAAACCGGCTAGTTGCGCCACCTGGAGTGTCAGGCCGGAGTGCATGCGAAAAAAAGCAGGGGTATCCCAACTCCTGACTGGGCCACCACATATGACATAGGAACCCTCTGGTACAAACCGCATTAGATCCCCGTGAAGCGCATTTTCGATCAGTTTTCGATGGTAGTGTTCGCCAAAGTTATATTTTTGAATTACCATCCTATTACTGTTGTAATTTATTCCAGCAATAAGGACACCCAAAACCGCTACCGCTACCATGGTAGTTGTCCGTAAACCATGAGTGGATCTTTGAACAGCTCTGTAGATGGCCATAATAAGAGCCAGAACCAGCATCATGATACCGAAACCAGACACATATACTGGGAGATATCCCAGGCCCCACTTCAGTTCCTGTTGGTATTTTGCTGAGAGGGTTACAAGAAGCGCCGGTAATAACCAGAACCCAATCCCTAACAAAACCAGCGCCTTCAAAGTATCTTTTTCCTTGTCGCCGCCGCGCTCCAAAAAATTATCGGAAATAAAACACCACAAAATCGCCCAAGCTAGGCACATGATCACCAAATCAGTAGCGAAATAAGCTCGAGCGACTTCCACCCAGTAACTCAACGATTCAGCAGATACAAAATAGCTCAATGGAAGTGCGGCGACGGCTTGTTTGAGGAAAGCCAAAAACCAAGCGCTTATCGAGAAGTTCAAATTTATTCCCTGGTACTGGGGAACGAACTCAGCCCTTACATAAAGTGTGATCAACATGTTCAAAGCTGCCAACAGAAAGAACGGTAGAGTGATTTTTTTCACCCTTTTCATAGAGCCTTTTCCAAAATGGAGGTACGCCACCACAGCATGCATCATCCAAAACGCATAGAACGCTTCATACACGAGCAAACAGCATGTCCAGGCAGTGAAACTCAGGGCCAGGAACATGGCCCTAGATTTTCGCAAATAAAAAATCAGAAGAATTAGAGACATCAATATGAGTGAAAACTCGACCTGCATCAAGAAATAGTACGACATTATCGGATCGTGATAGCAACGAAACTGAATGAAAAGAGGCGGAAGCAAGGCCGCCATCAATCCTAGGGAAGCGGAAGAGGTCATGAGCCGAACAAAATAGGCGAACAGACCTATATTCGCCAGCACAAACAGCACTTCAGCGCATTTATAGAGATATTCATTCAGGAAGCAGAAGACGGGATAATAGTAGATCATAAGAGGATACCAACGTCCGCTGTGAACATAGTCTTTTACGGTGTTCCAGCAAAGGTCAGGCAAACTCATTTTCGATAGAAGAAGCAAACCCGGGAGCGTAGACTCACACCACGAATCATCTCCAAGATAAGGACTATGCACAAGTGGTAACAGGCTTACTAAATTTACGAGAATTACTAGCGACGCGATATACCAATACAGTTTTTTACCGGGCATCCACGCAATCCCTCCGAGCGACTATCCTCGATCATCTATTATACTATCAACTCCAAAACCTTGACGTCAATTTAACGTCGTATCCGCTGTAACAGTAGCTGTCAATAAAACTTAAGAATGCTCAAAACTGGAAATGACGCTTACAAAGGAAATCCATGCTATTATGAATAAAATGTCTCAGCAATCCAAGATGCTTATATCCTGGAGTTCTTATTGAATTCGCATACAATCATGAACATCAGACGCTGAGCATATTCTTTTTTAGATTTCTGTGAAGTTGTAACCAAGCTTAAGCCAAAACTGAAGAGTTCATTGTTGGAGATTTGCTCCATGACTCGAAACCAACGACTAATTCTTGATTCACTTTTGCTCGGCGTGGTGGGGGCTTTAAGCGCTCAACTATTTATGTTTCTACTTAATGGCGCACAACATTTTTTCCTGGGCTGGTTGGCCGGATACCGTCCACCCGGATTACCGGAAGAGGGAGGCGTGCTAATACAGTTTTTTGGGCCGCATAGTCGTTGGCTTATCCCGTTATCGACCACTCTGGGTGGTCTAATCTCGGGCATACTGGTTTTTTCAGTAGCCCCCGAAGCGGAGGGACACGGGACTGACAGCGCAGTGAAAGCCTACCACAGAAATGGCGGCTACATCCGACCTCGAGTTCCTTTCATAAAAATGATCGCTTCAGCGATAACGATTGGGTCAGGCGGCTCTGCCGGACGGGAAGGGCCAACGGCCCTAATAAGCGCTGGGATCGGATCGATTTACGCTTCTGTTTTCAATCGTTCCGAACAGGACAGGCGTACTATTGTCCTGATCGGTATGGCTGCCGGCCTATCCGCCATTTTCCGTTCGCCTATAGGTTGCGCTGTCTTCGCCGTAGAAGTTCTTTACCGAGACATGGAGTTTGAAACTGGGGCCCTTTTTTACGCAATGCTGGCATCCATAGTCGCTTACGTCTTAAACGCCGCTTTTGTTGGCTGGCAGCCCCTTTTCCAAATTCCCGCTGGCTTGGGCGTTTCGGAAGTGTCAGAATACTTCTGGTACGTCTTGTTAGGTATAGCAGCGGGCCTCATCGCCGCCATCCTTCCGTCAATTTTCTATGGTTTTCGTGACCAGTTCAGGCGGATACCGGTAGCCGACATATTCAAACCTGCTATTGGCGGTTTACTATTGGGCGTCTTGGCGCTTTTCCTGCCCCAGGTTCTGGGAGGCGGCTATGGATGGATTCAGGAAGCGATTAATGGAAAACTCCCATTCTATCTTTTATCCATGCTTATTTTCGCAAAAATATTGGCGTTTTCATTTACAGTTTCATCCGGGGGTTCGGGGGGAATATTTGCTCCATGTCTTTTTGTCGGAGCAATGCTCGGTGGGTTCATGGCGGACATGCTGGGTCAACCATGCGCCCCCTTTGTTGTAGTAGGCATTGTGGCGGTGTTTGGAGCAGCGGCCAGGGTCCCATTCGCAACCCTTCTTATGGTAGCGGAAATGACTGGTGGATATCAACTGCTCGTGCCTGCGGCCGCTGCTCTAAGTGTGAGTTGCGCCATTCAGATAATGTTGACGAGACATTTGACTTATGAAAGTCTCTATGAAGGGCAAGTTCAAGGTAGGGCGGATTCACCGGCTCACCATGCGGAACACATCAAGATAGCGATAAATCTACTCAGAAATGGACAGGTTCCGTCATCTCTAACAGGGGAGCGGTTAAATCTTCTCGGATTGTTGGGAAAAGGCATAGAACTAGATTTGGGGGAGGGGCAGAAACTGGATATTATTGAGTTGTCTAGTGAAGATCCATGTCTGGGAGACTCGTTTCATAGTGTCTGCATGCTAAAGAAACTTCAAACAATAGAGAATATCGCAATGATAAGACAGGGTAAACTCTACCTTCCAGATGCCGAGGAAATTTTGCTGGAAGGGGACAAAATTTTAGCGCTAGTACCCGCCTGATGTAATGCCAACGACCGATTTTACTATCGGAGCGCTATTAAGATCATGTTTCTGAAGGATGCAATTTCGCCATCAATCCGCGTTCCTCTAATGCGTGATTATAAGCGGACATAATGTCACTCTGGGAAAGTATCCCAATGACTTCCTTATGGCCGTCAGCGCCTCGAATTACCGGAAGATGTCCAACACCGTTTTGATCAACCAACTGGAGGGCGGTCGCTAAATTGTCGCCCGGTGTGACGGATATAGCCGGTATGGTAGCAATATCTCTTGCAATCACGATGTCGAAAAGACTGTCTTCAAAGACAATTTCTCTAAAATCTTTTAGAGATAACATCCCGACAAGTCTTTTTTGATTATCGGTGACAGGAAAAGTCGAATGTTTGCTCTTTTGCAGGACATTTATGAGTTCACGGAGACGAGTATCTTCTCGAATAGTTTCGGGACGTTTGGTCATAAAGTCGTCTACACGCATGCTTTTTAGCACATTAACGTCGCGACCGGCCCGTATGTCAACCCCTCTCCTCAGCAACTTCAGCGTGTAGATTGATTCCTTTTTGATGCTACGGGCTACGAATGTCGATATGACACAGCAAATCATAATTGGAGCGATAATCTTATAATTTTGGGTGAGTTCAAAGAGTATAAGAAAAGCCTGAATAGGGGCTTGAGTCGTACCAGCCACTAACGCCCCCATGCCGACAATGGCGTATGCTCCCGGTTGGGCCGTGTGATACGGAAAAAGGTAATGGGCGCCTGCTCCAAATGCCCCACCAAGCATGGCCCCCATGAATAACGATGGCGCAAAAATTCCTCCTGAACCACCAGAGCCGATAGTTATAGAAGTTGCCAGAATCTTCAATGGAACCAGCAACAGTAGGATACTCCAAGTTTCGTCGTTCAGTAGCGCTTTTGTAATTGAGTCATAGCCAACTCCCATGATTTGAGGGAACCCGAGCGCAATAGTTCCGACTATGACACCTCCAACTGTCGCTTTAAGATATTCCGGAAATTTCCAGGCGTCCCAAATGTCTTCAACCTTGTAAAGAGTAACAGTAAAGCTAACAGCCACAACTCCTGCAATTACGCCCAAAATGCAATAGAGAACGAGTTCCTGCGGAAACAGCAGATCATAGGGCGGGACCTGGAATGCGGGATAATTGCCAATCATGATCCGGGACACTTCGGTAGCCATTACGGACGCGAGAATGATCGGAGTAAACGTTGGTAAAGCAAAATCGCCCAAAATAATTTCCAGGGCGAATATAGCCCCAGCGATAGGCGCATTGAACGTAGCCGCAATGCCGGCCGCCGCGCCGCATGCTACCAACACCCTCACCTGATTATCGGTTAATCTTAAGATTTGGCCGATACTTGAACCAAGCGCGCTGCCGATCTGGACTATCGGACCTTCCCTTCCTACCGATCCCCCCGAACCGATACAAATTGCTGACGCCAGGATTTTAAC
Source organism: Syntrophaceae bacterium (assembly GCA_031292235.1). Lineage (GTDB taxonomy): Bacteria > Desulfobacterota > Desulfomonilia > Desulfomonilales > Desulfomonilaceae > CAJBEZ01. Next base: position 12,286 of record JARLHM010000142.1, read on the forward strand.
AAACGCCACCCGTTTTCTTATCCTGCCACCTTTGGTGGCTACGGCGTCCATGACTTCCGGAACCCCGTGCCCTTTGGCTTCCCTGGCGAAGAAATAAACGAGGGGACCGACAACAAGTCCGCCTATTGCTGGACCAAGCAAAATCCTCCACCATGGAAGCGTGAGAGCGGCTGTGGTCAAATCACCATTTGTAGAGTAGATAAGCCCCTGAAACAAACTAATAAGGTATCTAAACGCAACGGCCCCGAATCCCCCCAGAAGTCCGACCACTATTCCCAGTATCGGTAGTATGAGCCCTGTTTCGCTGAAAAAAGTTTCCAATTGGAATGTTTGGGACAATTGGTGGAGAAACCTCCTAAGCCTGTTAGTAGCCGATTGATCGACAATGGACTCAGAAGGGGTTGTAACATCAGACATGTTTTGGCCTCGATAAAAGAAAAAAATAAAATGAGTAAAAGATATAACGCTTTTTAAA
>JARLHM010000143.1 GCA_031292235.1 Syntrophaceae bacterium
CCCGGTGAGCTTTGCGTAAAAGGCCCACAGGTAATGATTGGATATATCAATAGGCCAGACGAAACAGCTATGACTCTCAAGGATGGCTGGTTGTTGACCGGTGATATAGCTATTTTTGATGAAGAAGGTTATTTCACCATCGTGGATCGAAAGAAAGACATGATTATCTCAGGTGGCTTCAACATCTATCCACGAGATGTGGATGAAGTCCTATTCTCGCATCCAAAGATCCTGGAGGCCTGCGCTATCGGGACACCTGACGCCTACTCCGGAGAGAGGGTCAAGGCTTTCGTGGTGCTGAAGCCGGGAGAGATGGCCACTGAGTCTGAGATCATTGAATATTGCAAGCAAAACCTAGCGAAGTACAAGATTCCAAAGTACGTGGAATTCGTCGATAGTCTTCCCAAGAGCGCAATAGGTAAAATCTTACGGAAAGAACTCAGGCGTCTTGAATTAGAAAAGATTTCAAGTAAAGCCGTGATGTAATAGCAAATGTGTAAAACTTCCTTTTAGCGCCACACAGGGCTTTTGGTGATTCAAAATCTCCAAAAGCTTTTTGCATCTTTAAAAACTTGTTTACTGATGCGTAATTAAGGTCTATCATGTTACCAACATCCGGTTTTATAAAGGGTTTTTAGGTACATTTTGACGTTTTTGCGCATGCTTTAGTAGACTGATTGTATTGATGATTGGGCAGAACAAAACTCTCAGCTAAATATGAATTTTACCTAAGGCATTTGAACATCTTTCAATGATGTTGGTTGGCTAGGAGGAGATTAATGCTGGTCAAAGATTGGATGAGCGTAAAGGTCGTTACCGTAAATGTTAATGATTCCATGCAGCACGCCATAAATCTGTTGATGGAAAACGACATTAGTATGCTGCCGGTCCTGGAGGATGGACAATTGGTAGGGGTGGTGACGGACAGGGACTTGAAAAGGGCGTCTCCATCGGATGCAGTAATGTTGGATATTCAGAGAATTCTTTATCTGCTGTCCAAACTTGAGGTTGGGGCTATCATGAGTAGGTACCCAATCACCTTATTTATGGACCACACTGTGGAGGAAGCCGCAGAGATTTTATTCAAAAATAAAATATCCGGCGCCCCAGTAATAGTGCCCTCTGGTGAAATTAAGGGCATTATTACAAAGAACGATCTGTTCAAGGCCATGATGTCGTTGAGTGGCTTATCTCACCGCGGGGTCCAGTTCGGGTTTGTGCTTGAAGATAGGCCAGGTTCTATTAAAGAGGTTACTGATGTAATTCGACGTTATGACGCTCGTCTGGTGAGCATACTGAGTTCTTATGAATTAGCCCCCGAGGGATATCGTAACGTCTACATTAGGGCGTTCAACATAGATCGTGAAAAACTAGTCAGTTTGAAGGAAGAACTGAAACGACAGGCCAAAATGTTGTATGTGGTGGACCATCGGGAGAACTTAAGAGAGATCTATTACTGAAAATAATTCGGCCAAATCCGGAGAGGGATCCATGAAGGAACGAATTCACCTTGCGCAGGGCGATTTAACCGAGTTTCTTGTAGACGCCATTGTCAACGCTGCAAACAACAGTCTTCTCGGCGGCGGCGGTGTAGACGGAGCCATACACCGGCAGGCCGGCCCTGAACTGTTGACGGAATGTCGGAGTTTAGGCGGCTGTGAAACTGGGGACGCGAAAATAACAAAAGGGTATTCGCTACCCGCTCTTCATGTCATACATACTGTAGGTCCGGTTTATCGAGGAGGCCATTCAGGAGAAGCGCAAAAACTTGCTAGCTGTTACAAGCGATGTTTCGAGGTGGCTGCCCAGAATGGTTTAAAATCTTTGGCTTTTCCGTCCATTAGTACAGGAGCGTACGGTTATCCAATCAACGAGGCCTGTGAAATAGCCTTGCGAACTTCCTTGGCGCAGCTTAAACGTTTCCCGCAAATAGAGAGGGCCCTTTTTGTAACATTCTCGGGCCGAGACTTACTGATTTACGCCAAACAGCTTGCAGAGTTATAAAAAATGGAAGGAAACCGATTTTAGGCTCCAAACAAAAGTCATTGAGGCCAAATTTGTAGGCTGACAAAAATCATTACGCCAAAGGTAGCGATTAGCGCCCCTGATATTTTATTAAGGACCAAAATTCCGTCCGTATCGAGTTTGCCATGGAAAAAGCTTACTAACCCGCTAAGTATTATCCACCAAAGAGATGATCCGCTAAATACCCCCAAAACAAGCATAGCCGTCCCATAATATTCTCCAGGAACCACCACGACTCCGGACGCTGCGAATATGGCCGCAAAAGACAAGATGGTTAGAGGGTTGGTCAGCGTCAAAAACAGAGTGGAAATATAATCCCCTACTAATCCCTCTTCAGATCCTTTGGTAGCTTTTTCTCTAGGTTTTGATAGAAAAATTCTGCTTCCCAGGTAACAAAGAAACACTCCTCCCATTAACCTGAGAACAACAGAATGCTTAAAAAGAAAATTTGACAGAAGGGTCAACCCAAAACCGGCTACAGCTCCATACAGACCGTCAGCGGTAGCGGCCCCAATCCCCGAAACCAAACCGGACATTCTTCCTCGAGTTAGAGTCCGCCTTATGAGCAGCAGTCCAATCGGACCAACAGGGATTGCCAGAGAAAAGCCTATTATCAAGCCCTTTATGAAATAGTCTATGACCATAAACTCATGGATTCAAGTCCCCGCGTTCGCAAAAAATCCTATTTTTCGTAAAAGGCAAAAAAATCCTTGGCGTATCCCTGATCATATCGTTTCATAGTATATTGCAACTGTTCTGGAGAAAGTCTATCCCGTTTTATTATTTTGTTGTTTTCATCTCGGAAATAAAAATTGCACACGATATTGTGAATATTGGCGTCGCCGTGGATCGCTCGTTTGCACCCAGCAAGCGCCAAAGCTCCAGCCAAATCTTTGGTGCTACAATGATGCCCCATGGCAAAAACCAAGTTTCCATCATCCCTGATTCCAAACGCAGTCCTGTTGGCAAGGTACCAGTAATCTTTGTTCATGGTGCTGCTACCGTCGTTATCAACCAGGAAGCCACCAAGGCCTATCTCTGCGTCGGTAACTTTTCCATTTCTTATTACCTGATTTACTACCTTTCCACCCTTCAAAATCAGATGGCGTAACTGACGAGCGTCTTTAACTCTGGACACCGGAATATCATTGGTCCATTCAAGGACGTCAACCGAATCATCATTATATAATACCAGCGTAGCCATTCCCGGTACCATCGGGTAAATGACCTTGCCTCTAAATATCGCTCCCGCGCCTCTGGCATGTTGTTGCATCCACATCGCGTTCGTAATAGCTACAATTCTTGAGAGAGACTCGTGCGAGGTGGTGTCTGAAATCTGATAGATACCTGGTTCCGTTTGACCAATAAAAAGCCGCGTCTTGAGTCTGCTCATGTCGAAAACAGCCATATATACTACAGAGTTTGGGAACTCAGCGCTTGGCCGATAAACCGTTTTGAAGATTAACGGACTGCCGTCAGATCCAACGGGAGTATCTGTGCTAACCCAAATACCCTCCCCTTCTATTTTGGGTGAAGAATATAGCGGAGGGATGTTGCTGAGAGGCCCGATACCACCGCCCACCGCTGTAGGCTGCTGCTTCTTGGGGCTTGTGAAACTCTGCTCAATCTCTTTGTTCAGGCTTTCGTCTTCAACTCTTGCGTTTAAACCTTTCCCCGTTTCCGATGGAAGCTGGTTGAGAACCGCTTCCAACCAATCAGGTATCGGCTTATAGTCATATAAGGCCTTTTCTAGGTCCTTGTCGCTTTGTTGGGTTTTGACGTCGCCTCTAATGTCGGGCCCTGATTTAAGATCTTCAGCCGGGACCGACGTTGATACGAATATGACGAATAAACATAGTATTAGAAGGAATGTTGGCTTTGTAGAAATTAACAACAGTTTTCCCACCATCTCACTCCCTTCAAATTAATGAAGAATTTCAATTCAATTATCTGTAACCTGCTGATTGCGCTATTGTATTATAGCACAATGGTTTAAATAACTCAATGCGCAAGCCCAGAACATGGAATCAAGCATATGACTAAAATAAACTGTGTCAAGTGTTTTTCTACAAAACAACCCAATGTTGACTTAAGTTTCTTGATCTCCAGAAGGCTCTTTGACTCAATATTGAAAATCAGCTCTTATCATGTTAGAGCGTTCACGGACCACACAAAAAAGAACTGAATATTTATTCTCCGAAAAAAGTGAGAAAAAAGTGTCCCAATTATCAGATAAGGAAGAGTTTGAAACCTCAATCGCTTCAAGTTGCGTTAGTTCGAACCTTGTCGAAAATCCCGGCATTGAGAATATGAATTTCATGAACTTGGATCGAGTCATCGAAATCATTGAGCCAATTAGAGTGAAGGGCCCTCAATCAGGCGTAATTTCCGGTGTCTCGATCGACACGCGCAAGCCTATGGGAGATGATCACATTTTTTGGGCCATTAAAGGACCACATTTTAATGGCGCGGACTTTGCTTTAGACGCTCTAAGATCAGGCGTTAGAGCCGCCGTTGTAAGCCGGGCCGACCTTCTTGAGAAGCAGTTACCTTCGAACAGAACGCTCATTCAGGTTAAGGATACCCTGGAATCCCTACAAAAACTGGCCACTTTCCATAGAAGGCAATTTGATGTCCCTGTGATAGGAATATCCGGCAGCAACGGTAAAACCCTGGTCAAAGAGATGCTGGCCGCCATACTATGCCTTGACCGCAAAACCTACAGATCTCCCCTTTCCTATAACACTCAGATAGGAGCGGCGCTTGCGCTACTGGGCATTCGGACTGAACACGAAATTGCCATAATAGAAGCAGGTATAAGTCTACCGGGGGAAATGGTCAAACTTGAACGCATGATCAGGCCGGATCACGGGATTCTGACTGTGATCAGCAAAGCTCACATTGGAGGCTTGGGAAGCCTCGAAAACACCCTGGAACAGAAGGTAGAATTATTCAAAAACATGAGGAGTGATTCATTCCTGGTGTTAAACGCTGATGATCCTTTGAGTATGAGTTACGCTTCTCGGGCCACAGCGAGAGTGGTGACATTCGGATTTTCTGAGGATGCTGACGTTAGAGCGGAGGCACCTTGCCCATTGCCGGAAAAAGGTCACTCTTTCCGGATGAAAATATTTAACCAGCATATAGACATATCTTTGCCGTTAGCGGGACATTTTAACATAGTAAACGCTCTGGCCGCAGCCTCAGCCGCTAAAATGTTGGGGGCATCTTTAGAAAACATAAAAAGAGGGCTGGAAGAATTTCGACCTTCACCCATGAGGCTGGAGATTCACACGACAGTGACCGGTATTACACTTATCAACGATACCTACAATTCCGATCCTGCTTCGGTAAAGGGCGCAATTGACGCTCTGACGAAGGTTGGAGAAGGTAGAAGAAAGATAGCGATGCTTAGTGAAATGTTGGAC
>JARLHM010000144.1 GCA_031292235.1 Syntrophaceae bacterium
AGGTATCCCTTGGAAGTATTGAACAATTTACTTTCAGGTCAAGGAGGACGCCTGTTTTTACAACTAAGAGACAAGGAATCCTTGGCCTACACGGTCACATCATTTCTGAGGCCCAATTTGGATCCCGGAGCCTTCGGTTTCTACATGGCTTGCGATGTCTCAAAAATTCAGAAAGCCTTGCCAGGATTATTAGGTCAAATCGATAAAGTAAAATCAGACCCGATTTCTGAAAAAGACGTTAAGAACTCAATTAACAACCTCATCGGTAATCATCAGATAAGGCTGCAAAGCACTTGGGCTAGAGCCGAAAATAACGCGTTAAACACTTTGTATGGCCTTGGATGGAATTATGAAACCGAATACGTTGAAAAAATATCGGAAGTGAAGCCGGAGGATGTTTTAAGAGTCGCACGAAAATATCTTGATCCTAAAAAGAGCGTGGTGGTGAAGATTCTTCCAGACACGGAAAAAAAGTAGGGTTCACGGGTAAGCCTTACAATGGGGTCGTTTAAGAGCAATAGATGAATAGCTGAGGATAAAGGCACAACGACTCATCGGGGTTAGAAATTGAGAGTTAGTTTTCTATCCAGAATGCGAATGGGTGGGGTAATATTTTATCTCTGCGGCATTGTCCCCGAAATAGTGATTTTTATGTCATGTTTGTTCACCATCGACTGTGTTCTGTCGGTTCCCCGGGCCTTGTCAGGTCAACTGTCCATTATATCTGACGAGCAACCCGGGGATAAAACTCAACCCTCAGTCTACACTGGAGATTATGAGGCCCCTCATGCCCAACCACAGATAGATCTCACCGATAGCGTTTACAACATCGGACAAAACGACAAAGGTGATCAGATTCTGCAACACAAAAAGGAATTGCCAAAGCTTATAGGTCTTTCATTGGAAGAGGAAGACCGACTAATGTGGCAAGCGGTTCAAGTTCTTGACCGCGACTCAGCTTACCGCTGGTTGTCGAAATTCATATCAACCAGGCCATGGAATTGTCCCTTTAACAGGCAAAGCGAATGGATAGAGGCGATTCTGCACGCAGCGGAGCGTAATAATTTGCCACTATGCAAGGAGCTTCTCGGGCTGGTAGCATCCCTAATCTCTATTGAATCGGGATTTCACGCTGATCCTCTGGCAGTTGATCCCTCTAGAAACGGGGGTATGGAAGATATGTTACAGCGAGCGGAAAACAAGTTTTACCAGAAATACGGAACTTTCATGGCCTTACCTCCTGTTGCCAGAATGTACGGCGCATATAAAGAACGTTATTATCCAAAACTAGTAGCCTGTCAGACGGAATGGGAAATCGAGCTGATTGCCAGGAGTCTCGCCAAAGATTTGAAAAAGGACGCGGAAAAACTTCCGGCAGTAGTTAGAAATGTAATTAACAAAAAAATTGATAAACTTGCTAATGTAATTAGATCCAAAGGCTCTATGCAGCTTAAATTTTCAAAAGCTCGTCAAGTCATGAAGGACCGCGGTGATGAGTATTCCGACGACGAGTTGCTCGATTATATGTACACGATAAATGGTGGAGTCGACGCTGGCGTTGCGGCGCTTAAACCTGCATTCATTCAATATGCGGCATGGTGTGCTCAAGGTAGTGAATTATCTTGGCTTTTTTTCGTGGGGATGGATTACAATTATGGTTTTTTTTCCAGCAGAAACATGATGGAACAGATCAGAATAAGAGATCTCTCCGGTCGTGATTTGGCGGTAGACGGCGACTTACTGCACCATGACAAAAAGGGGAAGTTGAAGATTGAAGACTCTGAAACCTTCCTCGCGGCTCAAGAGGCTCTACCGATGGCTCCCAAGGATAAAATCCTTAAGGCCTTTCTGTTGGAAAAGGATCAGGAGTACATCTATACGGATGTTCATCACCTTATTCTTGACGCTACTCGTGAAAGGTTTGGGGAAACACCTTTTGCGATCATTGGCAGACGGTACATGGGAGAAAACGCTGAGATCAAATATGGAACAACTTGGAACACTGACGCTTATTTCAGAAAACTTGATCGCCACCTGAACTCTATACCGTGGGACAATTGAAGTATAAACTCTAAATAATTGATCAGCAAAGATCGCAATCGCCCCGAACATCAAGAGCGTCTTCATTTTCTGCGCTCCTCGAACCATGACATTTTCACTTCCTGATTCTTCCTTTTAAATTTCTTCATCGCATTTTCTGCCGTAACTTTTCGCGATTAATAGTGTCCTATGTAATTGTTCCAAAAACTGCGCCCCTGTCTCGTGGCCAATCCTGCCGCCCGGTTTTGTCGCGCAAAAGGAACTGGCCACATTTAGATGTAGTCGGCTCAGGGCTATCCAGCGTTCTCGATATGTAGTATGGACGATATCAAAATGGGCGGGCATGAGGGGATATTATCATAGAATGTTAGAAATTAAGCAGCACGCCAACTGGAGAGACAAGTTCTCTCTCTCTTTTTGGCGAAGGTTCTGGAGTCTTGCCGGACCGTACTGGTCATCAGAAGAAAAATGGAGTGGAATTTTACTCCTTACAGCCATAATGGCTATGAACCTGGGCACTGTTTACATTACGGTGTTGATAAATACGTGGACCAAAGATTTTTACAATGCCCTGCAAGAAGCCAACAAGGCGGCGTTCTTGGCGGACTTAGTGCGGTTTGCCGAACTTGCCGCGGCATACATTATTCAGACCGTTTATATGCTCTATCTTCAGCAGATGCTTCAAATCCGTTGGCGCCGCTGGATGACCAAGAGCTACCTGTCCAGATGGCTCGGTCGGCAATCGTATTATCGTATGCAGTTTCTGGACAAACCAACAGACAACCCTGATCAGCGAATTAGTCAAGATATCGAGTCATTCATCGATCTCACCCTGACCTTAAGCATTCAACTGCTGAATTCAGTCGCCACGCTAGTTTCGTTCATTGCCATATTGTGGGAACTATCCGGTACGCTAAGTTTTTCTGTAGGTTCGTTGGGAATAGTGAGCATCCCTGGGTACATGGTATGGGCGGCCATCGGCTATTCCGCCATAGGGACCTGGCTCACAATGAAAGTCGGAAACCCATTGGTGAAATTGAATTTTAATCAACAACGGTACGAAGCGGATTTTCGTTTCAGTATGGTTCGCTTGCGAGAAAACAGTGAGTGTGTCGCTCTTTATCGCGGCGAACCGGATGAACAAGCCAACTTTCTGTCTCGATTTACATCCGTTGTAAACAATTATTGGAAAATAATGAAGCGGCAGAAGAAGGTCAATTCATTGACTGGGGGATATAATCAGTTGGCCGTCATATTCCCCATTCTGATGGCGGCCCCCCGCTTTTTTGCCGGGCAGATGCAGCTAGGCGGTTTGATGCAGACTGCCTCTGCTTTTCGCTCGGTGCACGAGGCCCTCTCGTTTATGGTCAACAGTTACACCACAATTGCCGGTTGGAATGCCATAATGGATCGTCTCACTGGATTTACGGAGGCCATTGACCAGGTTAAGACGGTCAAGGAACACGAGGAACTCAAGCGATTCAACTCTCCTGATCCATCTTTCAGCGTGCAATCTCTCAGTGTGTTTCTACCTGACAAACGAGTGTTGTTAAAAGGGTTGGACTTTCGGCTGGAACCAGGGAGTTCCCTGCTAATTACCGGCCAGTCCGGTTCGGGGAAGAGCACTCTGATTCGTACTCTCGCGGGGATATGGCCTTTCGCTGGCGGCGCTATCTTCCTGCCCGATAACGCCAAGACCATGTTCTTACCGCAGAAGCCATATCTGCCCCTTGGGACTTTACGAACCGCTCTTTATTATCCATCCGAACCAAAAGACGCGGAACGACGGTTGCTCAAAATACTTGATCTCTGCTATCTTGGGCATCTAACAACGGCGCTCGACCAGAGTGACAACTGGGCTCAGTCGCTGTCATTGGGAGAGCAACAGCGTATTGCATTTGCCAGGGTCCTGCTCCAGCGCCCTGATTATGTGTTCCTGGATGAAGCGACAGCGTCACTCGATGAAAAAATGGAAAAGACCCTTTACCAACTGATCAGATCGCAGTTAAGCGCCACTACCGTAATCAGCGTAGGTCACCGCAGCAGTTTAGCCGCTTGGCACGATTTACAATTGACACTCATGGGTGACGGCAATTGGACCATGTCGGTCTTGTAGAACTCTTGCAGATGGACCCTCCGGTAAAATTTGGGGCTGGATAAATGTCGAATTTATTTGAGGAGATTTGACTATGAAACTTTCTGATATCAAACGCGTTCTGATTTTGGGCTCAGGTACGATGGGACAGCAGATAGGCTTTCTCTGCGCTTCACACGGCTACAAAGTAGTGCTGTTTGATCTCTCAACGGAGATCCTAAATGACGCTCTAAAGCGCATCGAGAGCATGGGTTCATGGTTTGTTTCAACCGGGCGCATAAACGCCGAGGAACTTTCCAAGGCAATGGCAAACATTGAGCTTGCTTCGGATCCTAAAGAAGCGGCGGTGGATGTGGATTTCATAAGTGAGTCGCTGCCTGAGAACCCCGAAATTAAGGCCCGAGCTTTTGCCATGTTTAATGAACTTTGCCCAACGAGAGCTGTCTTTACTACTAACACCTCCACGCTTGTTCCGTCTATGTTCGCGGACAAAACAGGCAGGCCGGAAAAATTCGCTGCCCTGCATTTTCATGATGTGCGTACTTGCAACATTGTGGATGTTATGCCGCACCCCGGGACGGCGCCAGAGATGGTAGAACTCGTTCGTGATTTTGCAGAGAGTCTAGGTCAAATCGTGATAATGCTCAGAAGTGAAAACAGCGGCTATCTTTTTAATACGATGCTATCCTCCCTTCTGAACTCAGCCCTGGCGCTAGTAGCGAACGGCGTCGCGTCAATAGAAGATGTCGACCGTTCCTGGATGGGAGTAATGAGAATGAGCATAGGGCCTTTCGGGATAATGGATCAGATCGGGCTGTCAACCGTCTGGACGGTTACCGAATACCATGCGGGCCAAACTGGTGATCTTCAGACTCATACGAACGCCGCTTTTGTGAAACAATATGTGGACAAAGGCGCATTGGGTTTCAAAAACATGAGGGGTTTTTATTCGTATCCCAATCCGGTATATTCGTCGCCAGACTTTATTTCAGGGCAAAAGCAAAAGGCAAAATAGATTGAATCTTTTGGATGGAGTTATAACAACGACTAGGAGATCAAAATGGGTGTTCCAGCGCCGACGGAGTTACTGTTGATTCTCGCAATCGTGCTCCTTGTTTTCGGGTCAAAGCGAATTCCGGAAATCATGAGTGG
>JARLHM010000145.1 GCA_031292235.1 Syntrophaceae bacterium
AGTATGAACCCGATGAGCAGCAGCGTGAACGTGGTTGCCATTGCGCCATGAATCTTCATGGCAGGGATCCACATGATGAACGTGTAAAGTGTCCAGCCTACAAGGAACCATCCTACATCTGAGGTACCGGAGTGGTAAATATTGAAATAGTTCAGCATAAAAATTATGCCAAGAGAAATCCAGAAGGAGCCGTAAGCGACAAACGCGCTATAACCAAAATTGTTGCCGCATTTGAATTCCTGGAAACCAGCTATCATCTGCGCAAGCCCTCCAAATACAAACGCCAGCGCTACTATTGGGCCTACGCCGCACCAACCCACATTGTGAAACTGAAGGAGCATCGTTGTGAGACCGAATCCCGCTAATCCGACCACTCCAGGGTTTCCTGTTGGTGTTTGACCATTCGACATGCAAAAACCTCCTTAATTTTGACATACAGAATGTATTTCCCGCATGGCGCGGATGGAGCGACCGGAGCAATTCAACGGTCGCTAAATACACGGTTTTACAAATCTCTTAACACGATGAGAGGTTACGCCAGCGCTCAGTGAAAGCGCCATTTGAATTTGGATGGCATGATGGCGAAAAGAGTAATGTTTTCACCGAATAAAAAGCTACCCCGTCCGACACCTATTGCATTTTAACATGAACAACATAGCTTTTCACCCTCTTACTGGTCCGACGCTGAAAAAATCAGCCACTGTCGAGTCAGGATAGGTTGTCAGCCTAGTTTCAAGCAAACACCAAGCGGACTAGGGTCGCGTAAAGATTTTCATTTTAAAGGTATCGCCCCACAGCTTCTGCGACAGGCCGCAATTCGGCCATTAGATTCTCAAACTCTTGTGGCCTTAAGCTCTGGGCCCCATCAGACAGCGCATTCTCAGGATCAGGATGCACCTCGACTATTAATCCATCCGCCCCTGCGGCGATTGCCGCGCGACTCACCGCTGCGACATATTCGCGCTTCCCTGTGCCATGGCTTGGGTCAACCACAACTGGTAGATGGCTCAAAGATTTCAGCACGGGAATGGCGTTTATGTCCAGGGTGTTGCGGGTGTAAGTCTCAAATGTTCTGATCCCGCGTTCGCATAATATTACCCTGGGGTTGTTGTGGGACAGGATGTATTCGGCGGCGTTCAAGAACTCTTCTATTGTGCTGCTGAGGCCTCTTTTGAGCAAAACCGGTTTGTGCGATTCTCCAACAGCGTTTAGCAAAGCATAGTTCTGCATGTTTCTCGACCCTACCTGGAGAACGTCCGCATATTGGGCGACCAGTGAAACCTGCTCAGGAGCGATAACCTCGGTTACAATCGCAAGACCAACGATGTCTCTTGCCTCGGCAAGGATCTTCAGACCCTCCTCTCCCAGGCCCTGGAAGCTGTAAGGAGAAGTTCTGGGCTTAAAAGCGCCGCCTCTAAGGGCGACGGCTCCAGCCTTCTTGACGGCCAACGCTGCTTCAATAAGTTGCTCCCTGCTTTCCACAGCACAAGGACCAGCAATCATAATAATTTTCTTGCCGCCGATTTGCGAACCATCTATGGAGAAAGACGAGTTTTCTTTCCTGAAATCGCGACTGGCAAGTTTGAAAGGGCCGAGTAGGGGAACTACCCGTTCAACTCCATCGAGAGACTCGAAAACTCCAGGTTCGATGTTGCTGTTGTCTCCCACAACACCAATTATCGTTCGGATGTTCCCTCTGGACAGATGGGCTTTTGATCCCAGGGCTTCAATTTTGAACAGGACCCTGGAAATCTGGTTTTCATTGGCATTTTTCTTCATTACGACGACCATTTGTTCCTCCAAAAAAAAAGATGCGGAACTTTTGCTCCGCATCTTTTGGTTATTTTAGTACCAGCCTGTTAATCGCAGGAGCGCGTCTTACCCTCCAGGGGGCACAAAATAGTAAAACCTAAAAAATCGATTGACTGCGCTAATCTGGAAACCATTAATCATTTTTTGAAATTCCTCACTAGAATTACATGTACTATCGGCTGAGAACTCTGTCAAGAAATTTGTGGTTCAACACTTGTCACTGCTAGTTTATGAAAAGATTAGGCAGCCATAGGGATATCTGTGGAAAAAACAGAAGAATTAAAAGACATATACTCATACCGATTATATACGGGTAACTGCCCCGGTAAACTGTGGCCGTAGACTCTCCTGTAACCCCGGACACCACGAAGACATTAATTCCCATTGGGGGAAGAATGACTCCGATCATAGTGACAACTCCTACTATGACTCCAAACCAGACCGGGTCGTAACCCAGCTTTAGAACCACCGGTAAAAATATTGGTGTGGCGAGAATCAAGAAAGCAAGATGCTCGATAAAAGAACCCCCGATGAGGTAAACCGCGATTATTATGAGTATGATTACGCTACGGTCAACATTGAGGTGGGTCAACCACTCGGCGACCATATACGGTGTTCTGGTAACAGCGAAGAAATGTCCTAGAATCGTTGCGCCCGCTATGAGCGTCAAAACCATGCACGCGATTCTCAGGGTCCCCGTTACTGCTTTTATGAATCCCTTTATGGTCATTTCTTTTTGGAAAAGGGTCAATATTAGCACAGCGAAAGTGCCCACACTTCCCGCTTCGGTCGGTGTAAAAAATCCTTGCATAAGGCCGCCTACCACCAGCGCAAATATGACAAACACCCATATGATAGGAGGTAAGGAGGCTATCCGTTGTTTCCATGTAGATCTTTCACCTTTTGGACCGAGAGCAGGGTTATATGTGCACCACGCAACCACCGTGATCAGAAAGGAGATGGCCACCATAAGTCCAGGAATAATACCTGCCAGGAAAAGTTTGCCGATCGAGGTTTCGGTAAGTATCCCATAGACGATGAGGACCACACTTGGAGGGATAATGATGCCCAACGTGCCTACTGTGGCTACTGTTCCGCATGACAGCTTCCTGTCATACTTGTACCTGTCCATTTCCGGGACTGCAATTGTAGCGAACGTAGCCGCTGTAGCCGGAGCGGAGCCGCATATTGCCTTGAAAGCTGTGGCTGCCGCAATTGTACCTATAGCGAGACCACCAGGAATATGCCCCATGAACCTGTACGTCGCATCGTAGAGGTTCCGTGCCACTCCTCCGCTTGATCCCACCTGGCCCATAAGAACAAACATGGGGATAACCGTAAAACCATAGGAGGAAAACACACTGTAAACATCCTTGGCTACGAGACTCATCGCGGCGTCCAATCCGCGAACCACCGCGAATCCTATAAATCCTGCCAACCCCATAGCGAAGCCTATTTCCAGACCTAACAGGAAGAATAGGAATAACAATCCTACCAACAGCGCCGCTAGTGTGAGAAGACTCATGCTTCTGTTCCCTCTCTGTTGAATATCTCCACCAAAAGTACCAGGCATTCCACAAAACAGCATGCGGCTATGCCATAGCAGATAGGGTAGAAAGGAAGTTGCAACGTGGGGGTTGTTTCGCCGGTCTGCCTAAATGTGTCACCCAATGCCACAAGATTCCAGGCAATTATGGTAAATGTCCCAATTGCGAGAATTCTGGTCAGAACATGCAAGACTTTCTGCGCTCCACTTGGCAGACGCTCCGTCAGGAAATGCATAATAACATGACCCTTTAGTCGCGACGTTTCGGGAAGGGAGAAACCGATAACCACCGCTCCCAAGAGTCCTACAAGCTCGAATGTTCCTGTTATTGGATGCTTTAAGGTTCGCAGTATTACGTCGCTAACCGTTAGCATCATGCTTAAGGTCAGCGCCACTCCTGCTATTACGTACATCGATCTGGCAAGAGTCCTCACCGTCGAAGATAAAAAAGTCACGATCACCCCGCAGAACTGGTTTTATGCCTCAAAAAGTAGCGAATGTCGAATTGTCGTCTCCAGTCTTTAGAAGGCGCTGACATGATGCCATTAGAACATCTTTAGGACGTCCAGACAACAACACGTCAAACCTTAGGACGTTAATCTCATTCCGAACTCAGGGGTTTTCTTTCATCCACTTCAAACAGAAATCCAACGCCTCCTGACCAGGCAACCCTTTGGCCTTTGTGATCTCGACGTACTTCAATAGAAGCGGCTTGCAGGCTTTGGCCCAACGTTCGTCTTCTTCTTTGGAAAGCTGGATTACCTGATTACCTCTGGCTAGGGTAAATTCCTTGCCTTCCTTGTCCATACGGTCCCAATCCTGCCCCGTCTTGTCTATCCATTCTTTGTTGATTTGTTCAATTTCTTTCTGAACTTCAGCAGGCAAAGAATCCCATTTCTTTTTGTTCATTGTTACGAAAAAGGCCAGAGTGTACGCTGAACCGAAATTCTCTGTGGTTGACTTGATAACTTCGGCAAATTTCCATCCTTTAAGCGTTTCAATCGGAGAAACCAAACCATCCACAACGCCTTTTTGTAGCGCATCATAAGTTTCGGGCTGAGGCATGGCGACAGGTGTGGCGCCTAGCGCTTCGACGACTTTGATGCTTGTTCCGGTTCCCCTTATCTTCATGCCTTTAAGGTCTTCCATAGTTTTAACCGGCTTTTTGGTATGAAAAATTCCAGGTCCATGCGCATGGAGATACATTATCTTCGTGTCAGCGAGTTCCTTTGGCTTGAACTTCTCGTAATACGCGTTAACGAGGCGTGTAGCCTGGAGCCCGCTTTTATAGCCAAGAGGAAGATCGATGACTTCAGTTAGCGGGAACCTGCCCTTGGCGTAGCTCAGGACTGACATGCCGATATCAGATATGCCCGTAACTACTCCGTCGTAGCACTGGTCTGCCGGAGTCAGCGTCGCCCCAGGGTACATATTGATTTTAACTGCGCCATTGGTCCTTTTTTCAACTTCTTTGGCCCATTCCGTGGCCAGCAGCGTGTGACCGTGAGTGGCCGGGAAAAAAATCGAATAAGTGAGTTCCACTGATTTACAATGGCCGGGAACAGGGCCCGCCAATGATACGAGCGCGACCGCTAGAAAAAAGACTATGCCGGTAGACAACCTGATCGTGGACACGTTCCGCTCCTCCTATAAAACGATGTGGGCTAAAATCTGTCAGCGCGGATTATTTCCGAGCAGCTCCGGAGAGTCAACGAAAATGTAGCATTGACGAAAGATTTGTTTATTGGTCAGTAATTTTCTTTACTCACAATAATCATGGTTGTTGAAAATCGTAGATCGACCCTAGTCCGAGGACCTGCGTAAGCGAGTCGAGAGCGTTACGACTTTCATAAAGTAGTTGTGGATCACCAAGGTCTTCGAGGCGGAGCCTATCGCGGTAGTGGCGCTTCCCCCAATCGACTAATTCCTTATAAAGTTGTTTCGAAAGGAATATGCCTTGGTGGGTGTGGGACAATTCCTCATCGGTTAGTACTACCCTGAGTCTTAGACAAGCAGGTCCCCCTCCGTTTTTCATGCTTTCTCTCACGTCTACAAACAACACGTCCCCAATGGGGTTATCTTGGGAAACAACCATATCAAGGACTTCCTTTACCCGTAGGTTTTTCCGACATTCAGCAGGCGCGATAAGGCAGGCGGTTCCATCGAGCATGGATACGAGTTGACTGTTAAACAGGTAGGATTCCACGGCCTCAGCCAGTGATAGCTGCTCCGGGCTGACCTCAATGAGAATAAGATCATCCTGACAATTTTGAGCGAACTTTCTCTTGAGTTCTAACAATATCGAATCGGAATTGCAGAAAGCTTGGGAGTGGAAGAAGAGGACATTCCTATTGCCAACGGAAATAACGTCGTTGTGAAATACCCCTGCGTCAATGGCCACTGGATTCTGTCTTGCAAATACTGCCTTTTCAGGATCGAGCTTATGGAGCCTGGCTACAGCGCTAGACGCTTCAAACGTTTGACGGGCCGGAAAGGTCAAGGGCCGACCGTCACCTTCCTCAAAATTTTTGCTGCCATAAACGAAGAATTCAATCCCCGTAGATCCGTAAGATGGACAGAAACGTGTATGATTGGCCGCTCCTTCGTCGGAGTAGTTCAAACTTTCAGGCAAAGGCATGTGATGCGTAAATTTTGATTCATCGTTGAAAATACGGCGCAGAATTCGACTGGTGAAAGGAGGCTCAAGAGAGCGATGGAAAAGATTGATAAGATTTGCCGGTGTGAAATGGGTCCTTCCGTCACTGGTGTCTGCCCGAGGTGACACCGTTGCGGCATTTGCGGCCCACATGTTTGACGAACTGTAACAGCCGGCCAGGAGTCTGAGGTCATTCTCGGCTAAGTCCTCGAGAATCTTTCGTTCACTACCTGAATATCCCAAGCGGTGAAGCATATGGAAGTCTGGACGGTTTTGGGGAGGTAACACGGCCTGTTTAAGACCTAGTGAAGCCAATAGGTCCATTTTCTTGAGGCATTGGAACAGGGCCTCCCGTGGATTTGAAACGGATGCCCCACTCTTCATGGAAGCTGTATTACCGTACGCCAGCCCACCATAATTGTGTGTAGGGCCAGCGATCCCGTCAAAATTAATTTCGTAGGCCGTATCTAGAATATGCTCGTCGATCATCGTTCTAGTTCGTTCCCAACAGGTTAGATCAAGATTGGAGTCCGGGGAAAACCGCGTCCGGTATCATGGCGCTCCCAGTTTCCATTGAAGCTACAGGGTACACACAGTGGTCTATAGTGAAATAAGCGCCTGGACGGTGGTTACCACTAGCGCCCGTTCCGCCAAATGGCATTCTGGAACTCGCTCCGGTTGTAGGTCTGTTCCAGTTAATTACGCCGGCCTTAATTTTACGCCGAAATTCTTTATAATAATCAAAATCGTCACATAACAAACCAGCGGAGAGACCAAATCGGGTATTGTTCGCCTCATTCAGGGCGGAATCGAAATCCGGAACTCGGACCAGTTGCAACAGTGGTCCGAAAAGTTCTTTGTCTTCCCGGTTCTCTACCGAAGTGACATCGATTATCCCCGGAGACAGCATGGCCTCGGTTTGCCCAAGGGGGTGAGTTTCAATCAGGCACTTGCCTCCCAGTTTGAGAATCTTTTGCTGAGCCTCTAGTAAGGCCTCTGCGGATTGAGCAGATATGACCGGTCCCATGAAGGGTTCGGGGAAATCAGTATATTGCCCAACTTTGATTTTTCGCGCTGTTTCAACAAGACAATCCACAAAATTGTCGCCATCAGGCCCGTTGGGAACAATTAATCTTCTGGCGCAGGAACATCGTTGGCCGGCAGTGATGAAAGAAGAGACTATAGTTAGATATGCAGCGGCTTGATGATTCGCCACCTTATACACAACAAGCGGATTATTACCGCCCATTTCCAGAACCAGCATTTTCTCCGGATAACCACCAAACGCTCGATGAAGGGCCCTCCCTATGGCCTCGCTTCCTGTGAAAAAAAGCCCATCCAATCTGGAATGCTCTGAAAGGACCTTTCCTGTAATCGCCCCCCCTTGGACGAGGTTGATTAAGCCGCTGGGAATTCCGGCTGTTTCCCATAATTCGATCATAAACTGAGCCACCAATGGTGTCTGGCTACTTGGTTTGAACACGATGGTGTTCCCAGCCAATATAGCCGGAACAATGTGACCATTAGGAAGATGGCCGGGCATATTGAATGGACCCAAAACAGCAACAACCCCGAGCGGCCTGTAAGATGTAACGCTGGCTATATCTGAGTGTGTCTCCTTAATGGTTCCGCAGCGGTTATTGTATGCATCAACGGTAATGGCTATCTTCGCGAGCATTGATTGTAACTCAGACTGCGATTCCCACCTTGGTTTTCCCGTCTCCAGCGAAATCAACTCCGACAGGCGCTCAGCGCCCTCTGAAAGCTTCTCGTGAAAAGCCTCCAAACATGTTAAACGATCCTCAAGCTTTAAGCCTGACCAGCTATGAAAAGCGCCAGTAGCGGCGGCTACTGCCTGGTCAATTTCCTCGACGGTCGCAGCCCTCCC
>JARLHM010000146.1 GCA_031292235.1 Syntrophaceae bacterium
ATCCGTCGGGGCTTTGACTTTACCCTTACCCCAAAACTCAATTTCAACATCACAATCAGGAACAGGTTTTCCATCTCTTTGAACCTGGCCGGTGAAAATATTCCCAGCGTAAAGGCTGTATGGACGTGACAACGGAACTATCTCGCAGGGTAAACCAGCTTCCCTGGCGATAGGTTTGTCCCAGCCTTCTTCGGCCCCGAGGCCATCCACTATGACCTTGGTGACGTGCTGTATAAACTTGCCTTCAGCCGGTTCAAAGTAGGGTTTGGGAACAAGAAAAAAAGCGTAGTCGGCCGGCCTGGTTATTTTGAAGGAAGTCTCCCATGTGGATTTTCCACTAACTTTTTTTTCTTTAAGAGTATCCAGCAGGTTGATAACCTTCCCACCCTCAACTACTCCGAATTTTTCGGGCTTATCCATCTGCATCTGTGGGCCGCCCTCGAAGGGATGTGTGAACTGGATCAGGAGCCCAATTTCCTTTTTATCGTCTTTACCGACCACGTCCTTGGAGGGAATTATCATTGCGAAGTGCGCTGACGATACGGATACAAACGAGATTAACGAAAATATGCAAAGGGTTAGAGTGAACAATGAGCGTTTCATGGCATACGACTCCTTGGGGATAAAATTTGAACGCGAAGCATTAAGTAGCATGATATACAACATCATGCTACTTGTCAACACGTCAACGCCCCCAAAACCCAGCATGGAACCAGGAATAGATATCAATTCCCGCTCGGTCCAATAGATGTTAAGTTGCCCTAAACACCTTAAACCACACTTGTAAACCGAATCCGCCATAATAAAAAAAAATGTTTACAAAGCGGCGGTTTTTTTATTATTGTATATTGATATATAAGCATATTATATGAGCAGAATTTGCAAGGTCTGACTATTCCAACTAATATCAGGAAAAGAAAGGGAGAATTACATGACGAGAAAATTCCTTATGGCGTGCTTTACCATATTCATTGCGGCATTTTTGATTCAGCCGTTGTTTGCGGACGCTCCCCTTCCAGCAAACACCGCTAAACATACTCCTCAGGGCAAATACATTTCAGCCAGGGAAACTTACGAAAGATGGGCGGCGGACACCAAGAAATCTCTTGTAATTATTGACGTTCGGATTCCTGAAGAATATGTCTTCGTAGGCCACCCGGAAATGGCGATCAATATCCCTTTTAAGGTGTGGACCGGAAAATATGATCCGGAAAAAAAGATGGTGGCCCTTGATGAAAATCCCAACTTCGTCTCGGAAATTAAAAAAATCGCTAAGCCGTCAGACACAATATATCTTTCTTGCCGGTCTGGAGATCGTTCCGCCTTGGCGGCCAAGGCATTGGATAAAGAAGGGTATAAAAACGTCTACAGTGTGATAGACGGTTTTGAGGGCGACCTTGTCTCTGATCCTGAAAGCTATTTTGATGGTAAACGCATGCGTAACGGTTGGAAGAATTCAGGGGCCCCATGGACTTATGGACTTGATCCAAAACTGATGCCGACAATCCCTTTAAAATAAGTGAGGGTTGGACGGACTTCTCTGAACGCCCTCGGGGAAAGTCCGCCCACCATTGTCTATATACCCAACTCAGATCCTAATTCTTTGTAATACTTTGGGAACTCGGGCTGGAAGTTTTGATAAAACGTTATCGGGTATCTTGCGCCCACGGCTTTCCCAGCGGTTTTCAATCCTTCAACCAATGTGTCCAGCGCTTCGGCCGGCAGAGCGAAGGCCATCTCATCATCCTGAGTCATGGAGAAGATCCTGTCACCATTGCCGGGGATGGCCACTCGAGGGACTTTTTCCTTAAAAGGCCCGATCAGATATTCTGTGCATTCTATTTTGCCACCGAAGTTCCCGGTAATACGCGAACCTTCCATATAGACCCATGCCTGGATCAGCCGCATGATCTGGGCCGGGTTGCCATATATCGTTATTGTGTCGGGATCGAGGGCGGATTTCGCAAGTGGCGCCAGATATATACCCTTGTCCGGGGCTTTATCCAGAACAAACATCGAATCTGATTCAATCTTTGCGGTATCCATATCGCGTGACAACGTGACGTTGCAAAGCAGTTTCCTCATCACGGTCTTTTGGTCCGACGCTGGTGTAAAACCGAACGCAATCATGGCGGGCACGCAAATGAGGTCTTCACGTCCCAGACCTACGGGCCAGCCATATACTCTGGCCATGGTGACGCCCTGACATATTGTGATTCGTTTGCCGAAAACCTGTGATGGTCGCCTTGTCTTTTCCGGAAAATCGGTGTTTTCCAGAAATTTCACCGCTATGGGCTGCGTTCGCAGTCTGAGGTTGTCGTAAATGAAATTAGCCTGTTCCTGACGCGTGCTTCCAGACATGTTGAAACTCCTTTAACAAAGTGAAAGATCTTTTTTATTGATGGGGCTTTAGGGTTTAAGTTAGCTCAATGATTGGAATTAAGGATGCTCGATCAGGCTGAAATGAGTGGCGTCCCCAAGGGGATTCGAACCCCTGTCGCAGGCGTGAAAGGCCTGTGTCCTAGGCCGGGCTAGACGATGGGGACGCTGGTAACGGATTGCATCAGCGTCTTGCGGCTGAGTTTTTTGGTAGGCCGTGCTGGGATCGAACCAGCGACTCTCTGCTTAAAAGGCAGATACTCTACCCCTGAGTTAACGGCCCGCTACTATCCGGAGGCTTTGTCCATTCTCCTCAGGCGTATATTGACCAGCTCACAAGGCCCCGTCGCAACGCCGTCTTGGGAGTAAATCACATCACTTTTAATGTGTCAAGAGCACGACGCTCGGGACGCCAAAAAACATGGCGGCCATAATGATGTCAATGGAAAATGCAAAGTCCGGAAACACTTGCCGATATAGCGATATGATGGCATGATTCCGATTTGTCGATCATAACGCTAAAATGGAAAGCCAATGACTAAATCGCAATCCAGGAACGCCGGTTTAATTGTAATGACAGTTCTTTTTTTGTTCGGCGTCGTAATCAGCGCGATTATTAATTTGGAAGGTTGGGACTTGGCCGTCTCGACTGCCCTGCATGAGCCGACTCTTGGTGAGTCCGGATGGCTTTTAGGCAAGATGTCGCCTTGGGCGGCATTTTATCGTTTTGGAGAATACCCCGCGGTGATAATGGCAATCGCTGCGTTTGTTGGCTATATTCTCACCCTGATCGGAAAATTTCCTCGCAATTACGCCAAGCCATTTCTTGTAATAGTATTGACTGTCATTTTGGGGCCCGGACTAATAGTAAATGGAATATTAAAGCCATTTTGGGGACGCCCCAGGCCGGCCGACACTGTAATGTTCGGAGGAAAGGAGCCATACAGGGGTGTCTTTCAGCCGGCAGGTCCGGGTGGGGGCAAATCTTTTGTATGCGGCCATTGTGCAAACGCGTTCGCTGTCGCGTCAGGCGCTTCATTCTTCCCATATTATCCTGGATTGGCCGGACTTTTCCTCGGCGCCGGACTTGCAATGGGGACGCTGGGCAGTTTCGCCAGAATCGCGCAAGGCGGTCATTATCTAACTGACACTGTGTGGGCGGGTATAATTGTGCTTTCGATCATCGCCTGGCTTTATTTTTGTGTATTTAAGATTCCGGTAAAACCCGACCGCTCCAACACAGAAAGCAATCCTTCGGTCACTTAGGGGAAATTCGCAGGAAACACAAATGATTTCGAGAAACGACCCCAAAATTGCGATGGGCGTCTCAGAAATTACTGTAACTTTACAAAATTAATAAACAACCTTGACAATTTCTTGATTCTGGATTAGGTCTTTTTATAGATGCATATATATCAAGCCGTAATCTCTACGGACAATCACAAGCGGCCCAAAAAGGCGGGCGTTACCAATAGGCGTAGGATGAACAAGAGACGATCTCATACCACGAAACTTTTAGCCAAACTTCTGGTAATTTTCCTGATGATTGGTGTGGTGTCGCCTGGTTGGGTTTGGTGTTATGACTATTGCGGCCGTGTCGCAATTGATTTTGGCTGTAGATGCAACGCTATTCCTATTTCGGGACCTCCAGTTGACCATGAATCGTTATCGAATCGTTCAGTGCAATGCTGTGTCTCTTGCATTGACAGCCCCGCCTTCGTTGTTGAAGCCAAAAATGATATTTCTTACCTGACTGTTACCCTCATTCGTGACGCTGCGTCGGTTGAGCCTGCTTTGGAAAGCAACACTCAAGGCCCAGTCCTCCCTTCGAAGACATATCTGACGCAGTACGGCTTTCAAACCTATCTATTACTCTGTACAATCAAATCCATAACTCTGCTGATTTGAGCCTCTCCTACGGCAATATCGATCAACTTCGTTCAATACGGAGCACTGTTCGATCTTTTTCTCTCGATTCACGTTTCTAAATCCGATCAACATTCGGCCAAAGGTTCTAGCCGTTTGGACAGGCCAGAGCCATCCTGCTGAAACCAGCAATTGTCGGCAAGGCGCCCTTCTGTTGAGAGCGGCCTGCCTTTGGAGATAAGCGTCCAGACAACTTCCGAGGTTGCTCTGGAAACTTAGAAACTTTACCGGCTGAGGGCTCAGCTCTGACCGGCCAGATGAAGATCTTAGCAGAAGGGCTTTGCCCGACTTGAGGAGATAAAAAATGAAGAAGCTGATGATTGCAGTAAGTCTCGTGGTGTCGCTGATCTCGGTCCCACTCGTCATGGCGGCGGGAGGCCAAGGAGTTCCAAACCACCAGCAATGGAGACGTGTTGAACAATGGCATAAAAGTCAGGATGAACGGTTCAACGCAATTGAAAACGACGTTGCTATGTCGTTCAAAAATTCTGAATTGGAACGCCAGAATGACGCCACCCGCACCATACCCTCTCCATCTCGCAAAAGGTAGGAGGCGAAGTTAGGCTCATGGGTTTTTACGCTACAAAAGCATGAGCTTTGTCTTTTAGGAATGGAATTGAGCATAGGGCTGGCCCAGTTTGGGTTGTCCTTTGCTCATTCTCAGAATAATTCACGGAATTTACATAGACTTAGAGGTACTCTCACTAGAAGGACCCGATGAAACGCAGAAAAACGATTTTTCTTGTAGTAACCACATTGGTCGGCATTTTCTTGGTGGCCATTGTAACCGGAAACCTTGTCAAAAAAACAATTGATGAACCGAAAGCCGAGCATTTACAAGACAGCGACGGGCAAAATCACGGCCCTGACAAGCATGCGGAAAAGGACGATGTGAACGCAAATTTTGTGAAAATTTCTGAATTGGCGATCAAAGAAGAAGGCATAACGGTTAGCGTCGCAGCCCCTGGAAAGCTGCGAGTAACAGCCACTTTTCCCGGCGAAATCGTCATAAATCCTGACCATATGGCCCATATAGTACCACGCATGGGCGGTATAGTGATTGAGGTCCGTAAGAAGGTAGGGGACCAAGTAAGCGCCGGCGAGGTTATGGCTATTATGGCAAGCAAAGAATTGGCGGTTACCAAGGCGAATTATCTTGCCACCATTAAGAGGCTGGAACTTGCAACAAGTAACTTTGTAAGGTTTGAGTCCCTATGGCAAAAGTCGGCTGTCCCAGAAAAACAGTATCTTGAGATCAAGACTGCGCGGGAAGAGGCGGAAATAGAAAAAAATTCGGCCGAACAAAAACTGCGCGCTCTAGGATTTAACGAGAAGTTATTGCAAAGACTGCCCGAGGCGCCGGCCGACTCTTTGTCAAGATATGAAATAGCGGCCCCTTTTCAAGGAACTGTGATCCAAAAGCACATAACTTTGGGTGAAATGCTCAAAGATGACACTACCGCTTTTGTAATAGCCGATCTCAGTTCAGTGTGGGTTTATGTCTACATTTACCCGAAAGACCTTCCTAATATCAGAAGTGGACAGAATGTTATCATCTCTGTAGGTAACGGTGTTCTCAATGTTCAAGGCCGTGTAGAGAATGTCGATCCTATTGTCGGAGACAACACTCGATCGGCCATTGCCAGAGTGGTTCTGAACAACCCTGACGGAAAATTGCGTCCAGGCCTCTTCGTTACTGCTAAGATCTCGGTTGAGAACATCGACGTTCCAGTAGTTGTTCCCAAAACCGCACTAAAGAATATTGAGAATAAAACCGTGACGTTCATACGTAAAGAAGGGGGTTTTGAACCTAAAATCGTAAAAAGAGGGAGAGTAGACAACTCACATGTTGAAATTCTTTCCGGTCTTCAGGCAGGTGAACGGTTCGCGTCCGATGGCTCGTTTATCCTCAGAGCAGAGATGGGGAAAAGCAATGTCACGGACGATCACTGAATAAGGGCAAGAATTTGCAATTTGCCTCGAGGCTTGTAATTAATGCTTGAAAAGGTTCTGAAATTCTCGATTGAACATCGGTATCTCGTCTTGATGGGGTTTATCGCAATTGCTCTCCTAGGTTTATTTTCTTTACAGCGCCTTCCGATCGACGCCGTACCGGACATCACCCCTAATCAGGTTCAAGTAAACACTGAGTTCCCCGGGTTTTCACCTGTGGACATTGAAAAGCAGATCTCGTTTCCTATAGAGACCGCCTTGTCAGGTATTCCCGGGCTCACATATACCAGGTCGCTGTCGAGAAACGGATTTTCTCAGGTTGTCGCAATCTTCCGTGACGACGTGAGCATCTATTTTGCTCGGCAGCAGGTGAACGAGAGGCTGGTTGAAGCCCGAAAGAACCTCCCATCCGGCGCTGAACCCAAGATGGGAGCGATCACGACTGGGCTTGGAGAAGTATATGTCTGGACCGTTGGCTACAAACATCCTGACGGAAAGGGAGCGGAGATCAAAGATGGTTCACCTGGCTGGCAGACTGACGGCTCATATTTGACCCCTGAAGGACAGACGCTTGTTACTGACCTTCAGCAGTCAGCTTACCTTAGAACGGTTGAAGACTGGATTATTCGCCCTCAACTCAAGAGTCTTGAAGGACTTGCTGATGTCGACGCCATTGGCGGTTATGTAAAAAAATTTCACGTTCAACCAGACCCGATGAAGCTCTTTTCATTCGGGCTAACCTTTCAGGATTTGATTGATGCCATAAAGCGCAACAATATCAGCTCTGGATCCGGATATATTGAATATCAGGGTGAAGCCTATGTCGTTAGGGCAGACGGTAGAATCCAAGACGAAATACAGATTGCGAACATCGTTGTAAGCACTAGGTCAGGCGTGCCGATCCATGTACATGATATGGCGACCGTGGAGATTGGGAAGGAGTTGAGGACCGGCAGCGCCAGTTCCGACGGCAAAGAAGCGGTAATCGGTACGGCCTGGATGCTGGTTGGGGCAAATAGTCGCACAGTGGCCGCTTCAGTCGCGGCGAAGTTGGACAAGATCAATGACACACTTCCTCCCGACATCCGCTCTAAGCCAGTTCAAAGCCGGACCAAACTGGTGGATGCAACCATTGCTACTGTTCGTTTGAACCTGGCTGAAGGCTCAATTCTAGTCATAGTGGTCCTGTTCGTTCTCTTGGGCAACATTAGGGCCGCGATAATAACGGCTTTGGCGATCCCTCTTTCCATGCTTATGGCGTTTACCGGCATGGTACAGTTAAACATAAGCGGAAATCTTATGAGTCTGGGGGCCATAGACTTTGGATTGATCGTTGATGGAGCCGTGATAATCGTGGAAAATTGCCTAAGACGCTTAGGAGAAAAGCAACATGATCTCGGTAGGGCGCTGTATCTTCCAGAGCGTCTCCACGAAGTCATGGCCGCCAGCAAAGAAATGGTTCAGCCATCCGTGTTTGGTCAAGCGATCATTATCGTTGTCTACGTTCCGATCCTGTCACTTACAGGAATTGAGGGGAAGATGTTTCACCCAATGGCGATAACCGTTATTCTTGCCCTTGTGTCAGCATTTGTGATCTCGTTGACCTTTGTCCCGGCGATGGTCGCCGTGTTCATATCGGGTAAGATAAAAGAAGATAAAAACACTCTCATCAAAATGGCTGAACGTATTTATGAACCTACCCTCCAGCGGGCATTACGTCATCGCTATTTAGTGGTCGCCGGAGGAATAGTGTGTTTCGTGCTGTCCTTGCTGCTCTTTGGTCGTCTCGGACAAGAATTTGTCCCTACTCTGGACGAAAAGGACATTTGTATTCAACCTATGCGTATACCGAGTACAAGCTTGACTCAATCGACAGAAATGCAATTTAAGGTAGAAAAAACCCTTCTGCGATTTCCAGAGGTCTCCTTAGTTTACTCCAAGACAGGGACGGCCGAGATGGCTTCAGACCCGATGCCACCCAATGTGTCAGATACGTTTCTCATTCTGAAACCTCAAGCGCAATGGCCCAATCCAGGTGAGCCCAAGGACAGCCTCATTCAACGGATCGAAATCGCATTGAAAGAGCTACCCGGAGCAAATTACGAGTTCACACAACCGATTCAGATGCGCTTCAATGAGCTGATTGCTGGGGTCCGTAGCGATCTGGCCATCAAGGTTTACGGGGACAAATTCGAGGAAATGGCGAGAACTGCGCAGTCCATTGCTCGCGTTGTCGAGAAAATCCCCGGCGCCACTGACGTCAAAGTAGAACAGGCACAGGGTTTGCCTGCAATAGATATAGCCATCGATAGGGCAGCGCTCTCCCGTCATGGTCTCAGTGTCGCCGATGTCCAGGAAATAGCGGCAATTGGAGTGGGGGGGAGACAGGCCGGGTTAGTTTTTGAAGGTGACCGACGATTTGACATTGTGGTAAGGCTGTCCGAAAGTCTGAGGAATGACGTTTCCGCTATTGAGAATCTTCCGGTGCCGTTACCTGCCCGGAGCGATTCTGAGCTGTATCCAAAATGGAACTCCATGGACAATGGCACGAATAAAGCGGATAAACGTAACTTTTTGCCCCTCAAGGAGGTCGCTACGGTTCGGTTGACCGAAGGAGTGAACCAGGTCAGTCGCGAGAACGGCAAGCGTCGAATTGTGGTCCAGGCAAATGTTAGAGGACGGGACCTGGGATCTTTCGTAGATGAGACGCAGCAACGGATTAAGGACCAGGTAAAGATTCCACCAGGCCAATGGTTGGATTGGGGGGGACAATTCGAGAACCTTCTTGCGGCTAAGAAACGCTTGATCATAGTTGTACCCTTGAGCTTCCTTCTGATTTTCCTGCTTCTGTTAGGCGCATTAAACTCGACAAAGTATGCATTGCTTGTGTTTACTGGGATTCCTTTGGGATTGACGGGCGGCGTCTTGTTGTTGTGGTTACGAGGAATGCCATTTTCAATATCGGCGGCAATTGGTTTCATAGCATTGGCAGGCGTTGCTGTGCTTAACGGACTGGTTATGGTGACTCTCATCAATCAGTTGTGCAAAGAAGGCGCCCCAACTTGTTACGCTATTGTTGAAGGGTCACTCAGGCGGCTTAGACCAGTCCTTATGACAGCTCTTGTCGCATCTTTGGGCTTCGTGCCCATGGCCATATCGACTGGAACGGGCGCGGAGGTGCAAAGACCACTGGCCACGGTAGTGGTCGGGGGGATAATTTCAAGTACGGTTCTCACGCTGTTGGTACTGCCTGCGCTTTATAGAATTTTTGAACCGGACTAGAATGGTTTACTTTAATAATACCATTGACCATTAACGAATGAAACGCGCTGGCCCATCTTGACCCAAGGCGCTGATTTCAGTATGATCCTTAATGTTTTTGAAAGCCTTTATCCCAGTCGAAAACGAGCCGCAAGTATATGTCACTAAACAAATTGATCTTCATAGTTTTAGTAGCTCTGGTGTCCGCGCCATTTGTGGGGGTTGAGTGTCTAAACGCCCAGTATCCTGCGGCGCCTCAGCAAGGGCCACCTATGGGATATCCTCCTCAACAACCGCCGCCGGCCTACCAGCAGCAACAACAGCCCTTGGAATACGCGTTCCGTCCTGACCTGACAAATCCTGAATATGGTACGTGTCTGAATCTCGAAAAACGATGGAAGGGGCTCTACCAGATGTACTATTCGGCCTACAACCAGGCACGTATGATGAACCCTAGTGATCCGCAATATGCGCAGATGGCCGCTTACGTTAACAGTATGAAGGCGCAAATGGACGCTGCATGGGCGGATTTCAGTGGACGGTGCGTTTACTTTCCCAAACATCGGTAAGTGGATGTCTGAAATAATAGAAAGGCCAGTAGATTCGGTTGTTGTCAGCCCATCTTCGAATGAAGGGGCTCAAAATGGTAATCAATTTTCTCTTAATCGAATCTTAAATTCCATTCTTGTTTTCTCTCTAGCTGGTGTCCTATTTTACGCTATTGCCACATTCTCTTCTGATTACCGGCGAATATTCCATGCGATAGCGCTGTTTCCGATTGCAGATCTAGGCATCGTCCTGTCATTGGTCACTGTTGGGTGGCTCATAAGAGGCTGGAGATTTCACTATTACCTGGTGAACATAGGGGAAAGAGTCCCGTTTGTTTACTCGACCATGGCATTTCTCTCAGGTTTTGCTCTGACAGGGACCCCTGGGAAAGTCGGCGAGGCCATGAAAGGCGTTTTCCTCAAAAGAGATTATGGGGTCTCCGTAACGCGTGTCGTAGGTGTTGTGGTCGTAGAGCGTTTAATGGACCTCTTTGGGGTGCTGATACTCGGATCTTTTTCATTACTGTTTTTTCCAGGCTGGAGAAACATGTTTCTGGCGCTTGCGGGTGTAGTCGTAGCAGGCGGAATCTTCCTATGTATGGAGAAGATCTACCGCCCGATCCTTGAGGCGATGTCCCGATTGCCGTTTGTTTCGTGGGTAGCCGTAAAGACACTTCGGATATTACTGTCCGGCAAGGACCTGATGAAGCCGCGTATCTTTGTAGTTGGGCTGGTCATCTCCGTCATTGCGTGGGCAATGGAAGCGATTTCACTGTTTATTGTGATGAAGGGTTTCGGGTTGCCGGGAACACTGACTGAGGCGAATTTCGTTTATTGTTTTTCCACTATCCTGGGGGCTTTGTCCATGCTTCCCGGAGGGATTGGAGGGACTGAAGCAAGCATGATCGGTCTTTTCTCATATCTTGGAATATCTTATTCGGATGGTTTGCCTGCCGTAATCCTAATTCGCTTATGCACTTTGTGGTACGCTATTTTCGCGGGGATGGCGCTCAGCTTGTATTTGCTTACATCGAAAAGGCGCTGTAAAATCATGTGATCGTCCAGTATAGTGAACTAACTAAACATGGCTTCACAGTTTTCATATATTGACTAGCCCTTTTAAATTCTGGTAAAGTCCCTTTGTGATCGAATTGGACGACCGTTCATCTTGATTACAATGCGGAACAATTGCGGGACAAAACACAATTAAGGTTGAGGCGTTTCGTCCGGAACTCGAACTAATCTCAACCCTCCCTTCTGTCCGGGTGGGCAATTCAATTTTCTAGGAGCGGACCAAATATGAGTGACGAATATGATGTGGAGCTAACTGAAGAGCATATAATGCTTCGCGATATGGTGCGAAAGTTCGCGACCAATGAGATATCGCCGGTTGTGGACCAGGACGAAAACGATCATCGGTTCCAGCGGGAATTGGTTACAAAAATGGGGGAGCTTGGTCTTTTCGGTTGTCCGGTACCTGAAGAGTATGGTGGCAACGGAATGGGCTATCTCGCTCACGCTATAGTTACCGAAGAAATCGGTAGGGCTTCGGGTTCGTTGAGAGTCGCATTCAACATGCAAACCATGGGAACAGCGATGTCCATTTTGAAATGGGGAAGCGAGGAGCTTAAGAGCAAATACATCCCTGCCCTCATGTCGGCTGAAATCCTTGGCTGCTTTGGGATCACGGAACCTGACGCAGGGTCTGATACAGCGGCTATGGCTTCCACTGCGGTGCGCGACGGGAACGAGTATGTTTTAAACGGCCGAAAGATGTGGATAACCTGGAGCCCAGTCGCCGACATGGCCGTAGTATTCGCCATGACGGACAAAAAGGCGAAGCACAACGGGATGAGTGTCTTTGTCATGGATATGGATTTACCCGGTGTATCGACCAAGGCCATCAAGGAAAAACTGGGGATTTGGGCTTGCCCTACGGGTGAAATTATCATGGAAGATGTCCGTATCCCTGCGGCCAATCTTTTAGGTGAGGAAGGCAAGGGCTTCGGCTACTTGATGAAGGAATTGATCAGCACAAGGTTGTCCGCAGCGGCCGGTGCGGTCGGCTCATGCCAGGCGGCGTTGGACGAGGCGATAAAATATGCTAATGAACGTAAGCAGTTCGGTAAACCTATCGCAGAATTTCAGATGGTTCAGGAAGTTATAGCGAGAATGGTAGCCGAGACCGAAGCTGCAAGGGCCTTGGTGTGGCGATGCGCCATTCAAAAAGATAAAGGCCTTGTAAACAACATGCGGGAAACGGTTCTGGCCAAATATTACGCGTGCCGTGCGGCTGACGAAGTGCCAAATCTGGCGCTGGAAGTCCTCAGCGCTTATGGTTATTCTAATGAGTATCCGATAGCCCGCATATTGAGGGACGGAAAAGTCTACAAGATCCTTGAGGGCGCTACAAACATCATGAAAATGATAATAGCCACCGATGCGCTGGGTCTGAAAAAGGCGAACAGATAGCCAGTCCGGTTGACAGACCTGAACGTTCAATAGGCGAAGGATTGCAGGACGCATTATTAAATTATAAGCTTCCTCGATCCTTTGTTATTTTTACTGTGCAAAATTATCGAACACACCGGCGTCATGCTTAATGGCTTTTAACTTTAACATCACCCACAAAAACACAGGATCACGAGCACGAACTGGTCTCCTGAAGCTGTCTCACGCGGAAGTGGAAACACCTGCGTTCATGCCCGTCGGGACCCTCGGAGCCGTTAAGGCCGTCAGTCCAGAGACCGTTTGGGATATTGGGTTTCGCCTTGTGCTCTCGAACGCCTATCACCTATATCTACGACCTGGCCACGAGCTAATTGAGCATTGCGGGGGTCTTGCCAGGTTTATGAACTGGAACGGCGCGATACTTACTGACAGCGGGGGGTTTCAGGCTTTTAGCCTGGCCAAGCTTCGCAAGATTAGCGATCAAGGAGTAATTTTTCAGTCCCATATTGACGGCTCGACTCACATGTTCACTCCGGAGTTGAGCCTCTCAGTCCAGGAGGCGCTCGGAGTCGACATAATCATGTGCCTGGATGATGTCAGAGGCTACCCTGTAAGTGAGTCCGACGCGCTCGAAGCGCTTGAACGTACAAGGTCGTGGGCGTCTCGAACCATTATGGCCAAAAAAAAAGTTGACCCTGCCTTGTTCTCCATAGTACAAGGATCGATGTTTCCTAGTCTCAGGAAGTTGAGCGCAGAGGGACTAACTTCCCTGGGATTTGACGGATACGCGATCGGCGGCCTGAGTGTGGGGGAACCTCATGAACTGATGGTCGAAATTATTGACGTGACCACCCCTTATTTGCCCGAGAACAAGCCTCGGTATCTGATGGGAGTTGGTAAACCGCTCGATATTTTGGAAGCGGCCATCAGGGGCGTAGATTTGTTTGACTGCGTCTTGCCCACTAGAAACGCTCGGAACGCAAATTTGTTCACATCGTCGGGACGTGTAAATATTCGCAATTCGAGATATCGTGAGGATCAGCGTCCGGTAGATTTTGATTGCGGATGTGTTTTATGCCAGAACTACTCTAGAGCTTACCTACGACATCTCTTTCGTGAAAAAGAAATTCTTGGGTTTACTTTAGCCACTGTGCATAATCTTAGCTTTTATTACCGTCTCATGTCTGATATTAGAACAGCAATCAGGGAAGACAACTTGAATTCTTTAATTCAAATGCACTTATCCCGATCGGAGGAAATCAATGATTGATATGGCTTATGCCATGGGCCCGCAAACCGGCCAGGCTGGTGGTGACGGAATCCAGTCTTTAGTTCAATTTTTGCCCATTATTCTTATCTTTGTTGTGTTCTATTTTTTGCTGATTCGGCCTCAGCAAAAAAAGGCTAAAGACCACAAGGCAATATTGGACAACCTGAAGAAGGGGGACAATGTCATCACTCAGGGCGGCATGTATGGGAAAATTGCAGCGATTCAGGACCAGACCATTGTTCTGGAAATCGCAGATAAAGTCCGTGTTCGTGTGGCCAGACCATACATCGCAGGACTCGCCTCGACCCCTCCGCCACCTATGGAACCGGGCGCATGAGGAGACATGCTAGATGATAGAGAGTCTCAAGACACGATTCATAATAATTTTTGCAGTTCTGATCGTCTGTATTTTTTTAATTTATCCCTCGTTGGGGCCTGTTCCCGCCGTTTGGTCCAAGTATCTTCCCGATAGCCCCATCAGGCTTGGATTGGATCTCCAGGGGGGACTATACCTAGTCCTGGAGGTACAAGCAGATAAGGCGGTGGAGGCTGTGGTAGATCAAACGATGCTTGAAGCGTCCGGCCTTATGAAGGATGAACGCATCAGGTATCTTGACCTTCGTAGGGACAAAGCGGACTCCTTCGTAATCTACTTCAAAGACTCTGATCAGGCTTCGCTTTTTGATCAAAAGGTCCTTGAGAAAATCCCCAGTTTCAAGAAAGTTTCTTCTGAGCAGACAGATAAGGGCTTCGAGACCGAACTTCAGCTTGATCCCAAAACAGTGGAATCCATCAAGCAAAAGGCCGTACGCCAGGCCGTAGACACCATTAGAAACAGGGTAGACGCCTTCGGTGTAGCGGAACCCGACGTAGTCATTCAGGGAACCGATAGAATTGTGGTGCAATTGCCGGGTCTCAAAGAGGATGTCAACCGGGCCATTGATATTATCCGAAAGACAGCCCGTCTTGAATTCAGACTTGTGGACGAAAAGGGTGATCTAAGCGCTGCGCTGAAAGGCAATGTTCCACAAGGCGATGAAGTTCTATATGAAATTAACAAAAACCCCAGAACAGGCGCAGTAACGAGGACCCCATTTCTCGTAAAAAAACAGGTTTACCTCACCGGTGATCTGCTGACGGACGCTCGGGTTCATCCTGACAGGGGCGGCCGAATGATAATTGGCATGGACTTCAACCGGCTTGGCGCCCAACAGTTTGAAAGAGTTACTGGGGAGCATGTTCGTGAACGGCTTGCGATAGTTTTGGATAGTAGGGTGTATTCCGCTCCCGTGATAAAGGATAGGATTTCGGGTGGGTCCGCGATTATCGAAGGGATGTTTTCCCCGGAAGAGGCTCATGACCTTGCTCTCGTGTTGAGGGCCGGTTCATTGCCCGCTCCGGTCAAGATACTGGAAAACCGAACTGTCGGACCATCTTTGGGAGAAGATTCCATAAGGTCAGGAAGAAACGCCATTGTTCTGGGAATGCTCATGATCGTTGTAGGTATGGCGTTATATTACAAATGGTCTGGGCTTGTGGCGGACATCGCACTGTCTTTCAACCTGATATTGATCTTCGCCGTCATGGTCTCGCCGGGCCTTAGAGCAACTCTTACCCTCCCTGGGCTTGCTGGGGCCGCGCTCACTATAGGTATGGCAATCGATCACAACGTATTAATATTTGAACGAG
The DNA here is from genome assembly GCA_031292235.1 of Syntrophaceae bacterium. Lineage (GTDB taxonomy): Bacteria > Desulfobacterota > Desulfomonilia > Desulfomonilales > Desulfomonilaceae > CAJBEZ01. The sequence goes on from JARLHM010000146.1 coordinate 15,478, forward strand.
TCAGAGAAGAACTTCGATCAGGGAAAACGCCTAGGATTGCGCTCGAAAACGGCTACACCAAGGCATTCTCTACGATTTTTGACTCAACATCGACGACGATTCTGGCGGCCCTACCCCTTATACAGTTTGGGACTGGGCCCATAAAGGGATTTGCGGTTACACTCTGTATAGGATTGGCTGCGTCAATGTTCACCGCATTGTTCGTGACTCGGGCAATTTTTGATTATTTTCTTCAGGTTAAACGCATAAAAAGATTGAGCGTCTGACCTTGGGCAGATTTGAGCTAGTGATCTTATAGCTTAAACGCTGGAATAAGGATTCAACAGTGGAACTCATACCGCCAAACACTAATATAGATTTTATGGGTAATAGGCGATACGCGTATGCGTTTACGACAGTAGTGTTAGTTTTTTCTCTTCTTTCTTTTCCCATTAAGGGATGGATAAACCTTGGCGTTGATTTTACGGGTGGCGTCATGGTTCATCTTCAGTTCAAGAAACCGGTCCATATCGCACAGATAAGGCAGGCGCTTGAGCCGATCAGTAAAGAACCGACAGTGCAACATTTCTCATTGAGTGGAGAGGACTACATAGTTCGGCTTGAGACCCATGATGAAGGCACAGAACAATTCTCGTTGAAATTGCAGAGCCTTCTTGAAAGCAAATTTGGAAAAGGAACTTTCGAAATTCGAGGACTGGAGATAGTTGGTCCCAAGGTAGGCCAGGACCTCCGACACGCGGCAGTATGGGCCACCGTTATCGCATTGGCAATGCTGCTGGTCTACATGGCGTTCAGGTTCACATTCAGCATGGGACTAGGCGCTGTTTTCTGTCTCGTTCATGATCTGATCGTAGTCTATGGTTTTTTCGTCTGGACCGGAAAAGAGTTCAACCTCACTATTCTTGCGGCCATGCTAACTGTTATCGGTTATGATATACATGATACCATTGTCGTTTGC
>JARLHM010000147.1 GCA_031292235.1 Syntrophaceae bacterium
AACTAGGGTCGTATGGAGTCAGCATGGAAACACCTAAAGACCAAATCGTTAGTGAAATCAGGCAATTTACCCGTTCACAATTACATATTCTGGCATATGCCGCATGTCAGTTCAAGCCAACATTCAAAGAGCATCTTGACCCTGTATTGGACCAATACAGCAAAGAGAGCGGCATCAAGTTGAATAGTTACATTCCCATGGGATGTGGTCATTATGAGGACGAATATGACGGCGTGTGGGCGGCTAAAAGCATAGACGATTTTCCGGACATTGTCGCGTCAATGGGGTTTGGGGACTTTTTCAGGAAGGAGTTTGTAGATCGTTTTGTAAAACGAGGGTATTTCCGAACCGCCTGGACCGGCAAGATCAACGAGCAGTTCGAGAAAGCCGGGTTTCGGGATCCCGATGGATGGTATACGATCTACTCTGTGTTCCCTTACGTCATGTTGGTCGACAAAAGAAAGCTCGGGAATCGGCCCGTGCCACGTTGTTGGAGCGACCTGTTACATCCGAGGTTTCAGGATGGCGTCATCATTAACGGTTCGGAAGGCCTGGTCGCCGACGCGCCGTTGCTATATTTTTTTAGGGAACATGGAGAAACCGGCTTGATTCAACTCGCCGCCAGCATCCGGGAATCGTGGCATCCGGCGCAGATGGCCAGGGCAGCCGCATCGTCAAATTCCAAAGGAACTGCGGTATATATCATTCCCTGGTTTTGGGCCCAGGCGCGAAGCCCTTCAACCAATGTACAGCTTGTTTGGCCAGAAGACGGAGCGCTCACCAGCCCCATTTACCTGCTCATAAAAGAATCAGCAAGGGCTGTTCTAAAACCGATCATAGAATGTATCACCGGGGCGGAAATGGGGGCCAAGAGCGCTCAAGCTTGCTTCCCCTCGCTTCATCCGGATGTTGACAACAAATTGCCGGAGAATGCGTCATTCAAGTGGTTAGGCTGGGAATATATCAAGTCAAATGATCTCGAACAGCTCAAGGCATACACCACCGAGGTGTTTTCCGACGCTTGGCGTAACAAAGGAAAGGTGTGATTCATGATCCGGCTGGTCACCGTCTCGGGCCCTCCGTCCTCCGGGAAGACTTCGGTTATCCTTAAAACCATAGACTGTCTAAAGGCAAAAGGCTTTTCGGCCGGGGTTGTTAAATTCGACTGCATGTCGTCCCATGACGAACGACTCTACGAGAAAGCAGGTATTCCAGCCAAGACAGGGCTTTCAGGAAATCTCTGCCCCGACCACTTCTATATCAGCAATGTGGACGAGTGTCTTACTTGGGGAGTGAGCAGTGGTCTTGATTTTCTCATTATCGAGAGCGCCGGATTATGCAACCGCTGTTCGCCTCATATCAAAGACATCTTGTCGGTCTGTGTGATCGACAGTCTGTCTGGTGTGAATACGCCTCAAAAGATTGGGCCGATGCTAAAGTTGGCGGATATTGTTGTCATCACGAAGGGCGATATCATTTCGCAGGCAGAAAGGGAGATTTTTATCTTTCGTGTGAAACAGGCGAATCCCAAGGCCATGATAGTACGCTTAAACGGTATCACAGGTCAGGGCTCTCATGAACTCACTATCATGTTTGAGACCGCCACCAAGCAAAGCGCTCTTACCGGGAAACGTCTCAGATTTTCTATGCCTGCTGCTCTCTGCTCATATTGTTTGGGCGAGATGAAAATCGGGGAAAGCTATCAGCGTGGAAACGTCAAAAAGATGAGCTGGGGAAAATAGCATATAGCAGGGGCCTACATGAAAAGAGAATTCTCCACAATTCCGTTCAACGATGTCCTTGTCGCTCACCCTTACGCCAAGGATTTTTTTCTTTCGATGGGTATGCATAATTTCGACACGAGTCGGACCCTTCAGCAGTTTGTAGATAGCTTGCAAGATGATCAACTTGAAGACCTGGGGCTGGATAGGCTGCAACTCCTGGAACAGTTTGAGCATTTTATCGGGAAGATGAGAGAATTGAGTATCGCCCCATCAAAACAGGTGGATTCAATCACCATTATTGGCGGACACAACAAGACTGGTGAGAAAGAGCAAGTCAGGTTTACACTCAAGCCAGGGGAGGTAATCTGCGTTGTCGGCCCTACGGGCGCGGGGAAGAGCAGACTTCTCGAGGACATTGAATGTTTGGCGCAAAGAGACACGCCGACCGGCAGGCAAATCTTTGTGAACAACCGAATTCCCGATGAAGATCAGCGATTTTCGGCAGAACACAAGCTAGTCGCTCAGTTGTCTCAGAACATGAACTTTGTAATCGACCTGACCGTAGGGGAATTCATCGCAGCGCATGCGGACAGTAGAATGTTACCAGAACCCGAGGAAATAGCAAATCGCGTCGCAAAATGCGCGAACGAGCTGGCCGGTGAGCAGTTTACCATGGATACGCCGGTGACACAGTTAAGCGGTGGCCAGTCAAGGGCGTTGATGATCGCAGATACCGCATTGCTTAGTCCGTTGCCGATAGTGTTAATAGATGAGATTGAAAACGCCGGGGTGGATCGGAAAAAGGCGCTCGACCTCCTCGTTAAGGAAGAGAAAATTGTCCTAATGTCCACCCATGACCCGCTGCTGGCGTTAATGGGAGATAAGCGGGTCGTGATAAGAAACGGCGGGATCGCAGACATACTTATGACAAGCACAGCGGAAAGGGCCAATTTAAAAGAGCTGGAATGGATCGATTCGAAAATGACCGAATTGAAAAATCTCATCCGAGCAGGCGGCGCTATTGAGTTTGACATGCGAAGTCATTTCCAATTTGACAGTGTGTGATCGTATAGAAGTTTACATCGCTACGAGTCGCTGTTTTGGTCCGGTTGGGTTTCCTCAGTTAAAGTATTGGCGCCGCCGAAAAGTTGGTGAAATTTGGAGTGCGCTGACCGGGAACAGCTTCTGAAAAGCTTGGTATATTTTATGAGAATCTGTTGTCCTTCTGATGTTAAACGTGATCCGGTGGGATTGGTTTCTACAAGCTTGAACCCACATTGTTTTTCGGATTCTCTTATTTTTGCCCATACATTTCTGTAAGGTTGCTTCAATTCACGAGCGGCCGCGCTTATTGATCCTGTATTACGGATCGCAATAAGAATCTTGACTCTGCCCGCCCCTATAACAGGTTTTCCATCATCATTTTCGAGCCAAATTTTAAATCGCAGATTGAAACTCATTCGGCTCCAGTCGAGTCCAAAGAATTTTATGATCAAAGATCAAACCATCAAAGTTTGAACCATGATGGTAGCTTTAAAAAATAAAATAAAGCCGCCCAGGACAATAAGTCAAGAGCGGCTCACTAGAGAAACAATCTATTTGCCGGCAGCGAACTCGCAGTATTTTGTGGGGTCGTCTTTCACAACGTAGATAACCCTCACATCGTCAGCATTGAGCGCTGCCGCTTTGGGACACGTCTTTTTTAGTTCTGCCGCCCGGTTTTTGGCCATTTCTACAATCTTGTCCCGCTCTCCAAATACCATTGTAGTAGTTGGGCAAGATTTCACACAAGCTGGAATTTCGTTATTGGTTATCCTGTCAAAACACATTGTGCATTTGAAAAGCTGCTTGGTTTTAGGGTCCTGTCGAGGAATGTTGTAAGGACATCCATCGAGTGTGGCTTTGAAATCGAGGTCCCTTGTTTTTGGGGTGAATAGAACAGCCCCGGTTTTTTCGTCCTGTTTGATTTCACCGTTTTCGGATGAGGCCATACAACCTGGACTCAGACAATGCCGGCACTGATCGGAGAAGAAATTCCAGTAAGGTTTTCCTTTTTCATTCTTGCCGTCATTGAATCTGACTAATTTCCAGGTCACGGCGGAGAGATCCTGCGGATTTTGATAGGTACCCACGTTTTTAGTATGGGTTGCAGGCAGTTCGTTCCACTGCTTGCACGCAATCTGACACCCTCGACAGCCTGTGCATCGGGAGGTGTCTATCATTATCGAAAAGCCTTCAGACATTTAAATACCTCCCTACACTTTCTTCACGTTGACCATGAAGGCCTTGAACTCAGGGACCATAGTGTTCGGGTCTCCGACGTTAGGGGTCAGCAAGTTAGCCGTTGAATCCTTCCTGGATTTGGGAGTCAGCCATCCGAAAGAAAAAGGCATGCCGACTTGGTGAACTATTTTGTTTCCTATCTTGAACGGATGAAACCTTGGGGTCACAACGGCGACTACTTCCACTTCACCTCTTATCGACGCGACTTTGACCCGGTCCCCCTTTTTCACGCCCAGTTCCTTGGCCAACTCTTCGCTCATTTCAAGAAATGCTTCCGGTTGGGCCTCCATGAGCCAGGGTACCCACCTGGTCATAGACCCGGAGCACCAGTGCTCCGAAATTGTGTATGTACTGCATACAATCGGGAAGTTGGGATCATTATGGGCATACTTGTCTAAGTCACTCTTGAAAAACTTGATAGCGGGGTTGTTTAGCTGGCTTGACATTAAGTTTTTCTGGAGAGGACCCTCGAAGGGCTCATAATGTTCCGGAAAGGGTCCCTCTACCATTGCCGGTCCGAATATTGAAGCTACTCCGTCCGGCTTCATAATGAACGGCAACTTTCCGGCTTTCTTGTCATCCATCGGGGGCCATGCCCCATCCGGCACGTCTCCGACCCACTTCTTCCCATCCCACTTGATCAAAGCCCTGTTCGGGTTCCATGGATTACCGTTGAGATCGACCGATGCGCGGTTGTAAATGATTCTCCGGTTAACGGGCCAACACCAGGTCCAGTTCGGATAAAGCCCAAGCCCTGTTGGGTCCTCTTTGCCGCGACGAGTCATCATGTTTCCGGCGTTAGTGTAACTGCCGGAATAGAGCCAGTTTCCACTAGAGGTGCTACCGTCATCCTGTAGGAAAATAAATGATGGGACAAGGTCGCCCTTCTTGAACTTTTGACCGTTGACTTCCACATCTTTTAGAAAATAGCCATTTTGAGCCTTGGCCATCTTGTGCGTATCGAAGTTCCCTTTGTCATCAGTGTAGTCCCATTTCATGTTAAGGATAGGTTCGGGACACTTTCCGCCATCTTTTTTGTAAAGCTCTTTAACCTTGGAAAGAATTCTAACGACAATGTCACCATCTGAAATAGCGTCGCCCGGTGGTTCAGCGGCCTTGTAACGCCACTGTACCCAACGACCACTGTTTGTGAGGCTTCCTTCCTTTTCAACGGAGCAGGCTGCTGGTAGCAGAAACACTTCAGTCTTGATCTTTTTAGGCTCCATGCCCGGACCATGCCAGAATGAAGCGCTCTCATTGTCAAAAATATTTGCGACAACCATCCAGTCCAGTTTGGCCATAGCATGGTTGGTCTTTTTAGCGTTGGGAGAACTTCCCGAAGGATTCTGACTGATGAGAAAAAGACCCTTTATCTTGCCCGCGTACATTTGATCAAAAATATCCATCCAGGAGTATGTTTTGTCATCATCGGCCTTAGGCAACCACGCGTAGCCAAAATCATTTTCCTTGGTCGCATGGTCTCCGAAATAAGATTTCAGTAGACTGACGCTATATTTCGGGTAATTGCTGTACCAATTGGCGGACATTGGATCGGATGTCTTTGGGGTATAGTGCTTGTTGTAGTCGGCTAGAGTCTGCTGCGAAGCCTTAGGAATCTTCAGATATCCTGGAAGAAGGTCCCACAAGAGACAACCATCTGTGGAACCCTGCACGTTGGGCTGTCCTCTCAAAGCGTTTATGCCGCCTCCTGCGATTCCTATGTTTCCGAGCAGGAGTTGCGTGATTGCGCTGGCGCGAATATTCTGAACCGCCACGGAATGGTGAGTCCAACCAAGAGCGTACATGACCGTTCCGGACTTGTCCTTTTGACCGGTCTCTGAGTAA
>JARLHM010000016.1 GCA_031292235.1 Syntrophaceae bacterium
ACTCGGAGGGAATCATCCGGGGCGCCGAAGAAAAGCTTATGCAATACGGTCTTACAAAAGATCAGGTCAAGCGTATTCGGGAAAGCAAGAAACCGGACCTCTACATAACATTACGCGCTCCCATTAGCGGGATCGTGATGAAAAAAAACGCTATTCTGGGCCAGTTCGTCAAGGAGGGGCAAGACATGTTTATAATTAATGACTTGTCTCGAGTATGGGTCAAACTTGACGCCTACGAGCGAAATATGCCCTGGATAAGGTACGGTCAAAATGTAACTTTTACGACCGCCGCTGTCCCTGGGAAGACCTACAGCGGCAAGATTATTTTCATAGATCCCGTCCTGAACATGAACACTCGTACAGTTAATGTCAGGGTTGACGCTGCGAATCCCGAGCTTGAATTAAAACCACACATGTTTGTCAATGCAGTGGTTCAAGTCGAGGTCGACAACGCAGGAAATGTAATCAACTCTGACTGGGTTGGGAAATATATCTGCCCCTTTCATCCCAACGAAGTCAGCTCGGTCCCTGGAATCTGCCCCGAGAGCAAACAGCCTCTACAACCTGCAAGCGCATACGGATATTCTGAGGCGAGACATCCCAAGCTTCCTTTGGTGATACCTGAAACCGCTGTTCTTTACACCGGGACGCGATCCCTGGTTTATGTTGATGTTCCCAGTCAGAATCAGCCCACTTATGAGCAGAGAGAAGTTGTCCTCGGCCCCAAAGCTGGAGATGGATATGTAATTTATCGTGGGCTGGAAGAAGGGGAAAATGTTGTCACCAAAGGCAATTTTCAGATCGACAGTTCCGTTCAGATACTCGGCGAACCCAGCATGATGAATCCCCTCCAGCCTGAAACCAAAGGCTCAGCTTACTCCTCCGAGCCCATCCCTGAAGCCGTTTCCGGTCCACATGCAGGGCACGGTAAGGGGGTACGTTGATGGCGAGTGAAGATCCCGAGAATGAAATTGTAGCGACAACCTTCTTTTCCAAAATGATGCGCTTTTGGCTACAGCAAAAACTGCTTGTATTCATAGGGATACTCGCTGTTGTGCTTGTAGGACTGGCGGTCGCTCCCTTTGACTGGGACATACCCATCCTCCCCAGAAACCCTGTGCCTGTGGACGCCATCCCCGATATCGGCGAGAACCAGCAAATTGTATTCACTACTTGGGAAGGCCGTTCGGCTAGGGATATAGAGGATCAAATAACCTATCCCCTGACGGTATCACTACTCGGTATTCCAGGGGTCAAGGATATCAGAAGTTACTCATATTTCGGTTTTTCGACAATATATGTAGTTTTCGAAGATAAAATCGAATTCTATTGGTCGCGAACCCGGATATTGGAGCGGCTGAGTTCACTGCAACCTGGGTCACTTCCTCCAGGAGTTCAGCCTGTTCTAGGGCCGGACGCTACTGCTGTTGGACAGGTCTTTTGGTACACGGTTGAGGGCAAAGAATTCGGGCTGGATGAACTTAGGACCGCTCAAGATTGGTATGTCCGATATCTCCTGCAATCGGCAAGGGGTGTAAGTGAAGTCGCGTCTGTGGGCGGTTATGTAAAGGAATACCAGGTTGACGTCAATCCGAATGCTTTAAGGGCAAACGGGGTAACCCTGATGGACGTCTTTACTGCGGTTCAGCGATCCAATCTTGATGTTGGAGCGAGAACCATTGAACTTAACAACTCAGATTATGTGATACGTGGGTTAGGATTTATCAAATCCGTTCATGATCTCGAAAAAGCGGTGGTAAAGGTAAACGAAAACGTACCCCTCTACGTCAGCGATGTGGGTACCGTTACCGAAGGGCCGGCATTCCGGCAAGGGGCCCTTAACAAGGCCGGCGCAGAAGCGGTAGGCGGCGTTGTCGTGGTTCGCTTTGCGGAAAATCCACTGCAAGTAATCAAAAACGTCAAAGCCAAAATCCAGGAGATTTCCTCGAGCCTTCCAAAGAAAACACTTGCGGATGGCACAATTTCCCAAGTCAAGATCGTGCCATTTTACGACCGCGCTCAGCTCATCTATGAAACTCTTGATACACTTAAAAGGGCGCTTTCAGAAGAAATTCTCGTTACGATCATTATCGTGGTGGTCATGGTCAACCACCTCGTCAGCGCGGCCTTAATCTCATTGATCCTGCCTCTGGCCATACTGCTTACCTTCGTTATAATGAAGTTTGCCGGGGTCGACGCCAATATCATGGCCCTGTCCGGTATCGCTATCGCCATCGGCGTAATGGTCGATATGGGCATCATTCTATGCGAAAATATCCTAAGGCACATAGAACACAGCCCTCCTGAAAAGAGTCGTTTGAAGATAGTCCACGAAGCCGCCACGGAAGTGGGTGGCGCTGTCATTACTTCAGCCTCCACTACTGTAATCGCCTTTCTCCCTGTTTTCACCCTAACCGGGCCGGAAGGAAAGCTCTTTACCCCGGTTGCCCTCACCAAGACTTTCGCCATCGTGTCCTCGCTTGTCTTGGCGCTCTCTATTATCCCACCCCTGGCCCATTTGGTTTTCACAAAAAGGAATTTCCGAAAGGGTACCCTTGCAACTGTTTACGGATTATCAGCGGTTGTCGGAGCGTGGATAGGTTATACGCTTTCCTGGTCTATTGGCTTGGGAGTGATGTTCATCGCAGGCGTGAAATTTGTCTCATTGTTTGCGCCCCAATCAATCAAGGGGAAAACCCCTGCAATCATAAATACTGCGGTCTTGGTTTTGGTCATCCTGTTACTCACGGAACACTGGCTTCCTTTAGGCCCGGAAAGGGGATTGGTCCGTAATCTCATTTTCTGCGCCGCCATCATATTCGGTCTTCTTGGAATCAGGAAAGTTTTCACGGGGTATTATCGTCAGGCCCTTACATGGGCGCTGGGCCGCAAGGCGCTGTTCCTTTCGGTCCCAATATCGCTAATTATTTTTGGAACGGTGATCTGGCTTGGATTCGACCGTGTTTTCTTTTTTATCCCAGCAATTGCGGGGCGTGTCGGCGGATGGGACAATCCGTCCCAGTCTGTGCAAGCGGACAACATGCCTGAAGCCACGGCGCCGGCGAAGAAAAACCCTGGTATGAGCAGCATGCCGGGAATGAATATGGGGACGGAAGCAAACCACCCCAAAGAAGTCCTTACAGGCCCGATACGTTCGAGTAACATATGGAGGACCATTTCAGGTTTGTTCCCTGGGTTGGGCAAAGAGTTTATGCCAAGTCTCGAAGAAGGCACTTTCCTTTACATGCCCACTCTTATGCCTCACGCTTCCATTGGCGAAGCGCTTGACGTTATCCATAAACAAAACCTTGCCATCAATTCAATCCCCGAGGTCGCGTCAGTGGCCGGCAAGATAGGTCGAGTAGAAAGCGCTTTGGATCCAGCGCCTATCTCCATGATCGAGACCACAGTCAACTTCCTTCCGGAGTACAAAACCGACCCAAACACGGGTCAAATGGTCCTTGACGCCAAGACCGGAATGCCCGTACGTCAGTGGAGAAAGGAAATCCAGTCTCCTGACGATATCTGGAATGAAATCGTCAAAGTGGCCCACCTACCGGGAACAACATTGCCTCCCAAACTTGAACCGATAGCCGGCCGAATCGCTATGCTCCAAACAGGAATGCGATCAACAATGGGCGTCAAAATCCGAGGAAACAGCATGGAAGAGTTGGAATCGGTAGGCCTACAAATTGAGCGGTTCCTCCGAGAAGTCCCGTCTATTGAGTCCTCTTCGGTCATTGCGGACCGTAACATCGGTGTGCCCTACCTGGAAATCGACATTGACCGCGCCGCTACAGCCCGGTATGGCGTTAACGTCCAGGACGTTCAAGATGTAATAGAAATTGCTATTGGCGGTCGTAAGATCACCACTACAGTGGAAGGGAGGGAGCGTTATCCTGTAAGAGTGCGTTACGATAGAGAGTTGCGTGATTCCGTGGATACCCTGGGCAATGTACTGATATCAGGATCTAAAGGCGTGCAAATACCTTTGATTTCGCTAGCGACCATCAACTATGTTCGCGGCCCCATGGTGATAAAGAGTGAAAATACATTTCTGGTGAACTATGTCATCTTCGACAAAAAACCTGGTGTCGCAGAGGTTACAACAGTGCTTGACGCAGACAAATACCTTAAAGAGAAAATAGCGTCAGGTGAGCTGAAATTACCGCTCAACACATCGTACATATTCACCGGTTCCTATGAAAACGAAGTGCGCTCCGAAAAGACCATGATGATCGTTATACCGATGACTCTACTGCTGGTTTTCCTTATTCTCTATTTTCAGTTCAGGTCTGTTCCAACTTCTCTGAATGTGTTTTCCGGGATTTTCGTGGCCTGGTCCGGCGGGTTTTTGATGCTCTGGTTGTATTCACAACCCTGGTTCCTTGATTTCAATGTCTTCGGCGTTCACATGCGCCATCTCTTCCATGTGAAGCCATATGATCTGAGCGTAGCTGTGTGGGTCGGATTTCTGGCGCTTTTCGGGATTGCGACAAATGATGGGGTTATTTATTCAACGTATCTGAACCAGGTATTCAAGGAACATAAATTTCATTCTGTACAGGAAATCCGGATGGCTACTGTTGAGGCCGGACTTAAAAGGATCCGACCAGCCCTGATGACTTCAGCGACAGCTATCCTGGCCCTGATGCCTGTTCTCTCCTCACAGGGCAGAGGGGCCGACGTCATGGTCCCAATGGCCCTTCCGATATTCGGAGGCATGTTCCTGGATCTGATAACTGTGTTCGTTGTACCAACTATTTATTGCCTCGAGAAGGAAATTCAGTTCAAGCGACGAATGAAATCATCCGTATTACCGTAAACCCATGAAAATGGCCGACGACGATCACAAAACCCTTTCCCAAGGTATTAAGGAAATCCATATGGGCGCCGCCAGTCGAAAACATTTACTCGATAATGGAATAATACTGAATTCCAGATGGGAAATCATAGAACACCTCGCCACGGGTGGAAAGGGAGAAGTATATAGAGCACGGCAGACCAACCTCGAGCGTGAGGTAGTAGTAAAGACAGTGTCCATAGAATATCTGGCGGAGTTCGGTGAAGATCCTCAAGAAGTTGATACTGAGCTGCGCCGTTTTCATCGGGAAGCCATGGCCATGGCGCAAGTGCGTCATCCACACGTCGTTCAGGTTTATGACCAGGATTCCGCAATCATAGTTAAGGACGGGGAGGAACTGACGGTACACTACGTTGTAGTGGAATATATCCATGGTCCCACTCTCCGTATTACCATGCCTGATGGTGGTTTCGGCAAAAATGAAAACGAGATTCGTGACTGGATTAGGACTTTTTTCGTGCCAGTCCTGGAGGGCATTGAGCCAATTCACGATCTGGGAATTGTGCATCGTGACATCAAGCCTGAAAACATCCTTTTGGATGGTTCCACTCCCAAGATAACGGATTTTGGTATCGCCGGCGGTGTTAGGTGGCCGGAATTAACCAGGAGCTATCATGTAGAGGGAACAATCACATACATGGCGCCGGAACAGTTTATGGATTTGGCCGAGACTGACCCGCGCGGAGACATTTATGCCCTTGGAAAGATACTGTACGAATCCATAGAGGGCAGGATGGTGGACAACAAAACGGCGTGCCCGCTCAAAGGGGTTTGTTTGTCCAACCCCACGACACCTTTCTTGAAAAGTCTGGATTACATCATCCAGAGAGCTACAGCGGAGGACCGCGAAAAACGCATATCCTGTGTGAAGGACCTACGCAACGAACTTGAAAAGTCGTTGAATGACGCTGAGGAATCTGAACGTCCCCTGTTCAGGGGGCTACATCGAAGGGAGATAGTTTTTCTGATAGCGACTTCGGCCATTATCGCCGTTATTTTTGTGGCTTCTCACATATATCATCATATCTTTATGGAAGAAGAATTGGCCCCAAACGGCCAGGTTCACAGTGGGGCCGATTCTAAACAGCCTGCTCTGACCTCAGCCCCAAAAGATGGCGTAGCCAAGGACTCAATTGTAGGTAAAGACGGTGTCATAATGCGCCTAGTCCCATCTGGGATCGTAGCGGCGCCGGCGTACTTCGGGGCCAGGGCGGGAAAGCCTCTCGAAATCCCTCGATTTTATATGGACGAGACTAAAGTAACAAATTTCAAGTATGTCGAGTTCTTGAATCTAGAGATCGCTAGAATTAGAGTCGAAAATATGGATGTGAAAGGAGACGGCCAACTTTGGGCCACATTGGGTCCGGTTTATGGCTCATATGAACCTATTGTTTTTGAGAACGGCAGATTCATGCTGAGCAACACGGCTTATGGCAATTACCCGGTGGTCCGGGTAACCGCTTGGGGAGCGAGGGCATACGCCAAATTTTACGGTGAACGTCTTCCCTCGGAGTTGGAGTGGTTTCACGCTGCCACCGTCGGTTCCGAACTTTCTAAATCCGCTGGGAATGATCAGGTTGACCAAACGAGCGAGTCCTCTGACCTCGAAACCTGGATGCTAAACTGGATGGGC
>JARLHM010000148.1 GCA_031292235.1 Syntrophaceae bacterium
ATGACTAGAAATGAGGTAACGGCGCCTACCTGACGCATTTCCCAGATTTCTCGACCTGGTATCCGAAGATTAAGGTTCATCGCTCCATGGGGGCAATTCTTGACGCAATTCCCGCAGAGTTTACAAAAACGGTTACTTCTCAAGGAAGGGGCCATTTGGCCGAAAGGACAGCCTTCATGGGATTGTGTCCCGACGAAACACTCGTTGGAGGAGCACTGACTGGCGCACACGTTTCGATCAGCTCTAAGTTCAAACGGTGAAACCTTGGCTAGAACCCCCATCATTCCACCTAGAGGACACAGGTATCTGCACCATGATTGCCGTTCAAAAACAACAGAAAAAACCACTGAGAAAAGCGTAATGCTAATTAATAAAAGGCCGGTATTGAAAGGGGAAGATCGAATATCTGTCGCAATTTCCAACCAAATGATGAACATCGCGGACGTCGCAATAATCAAGTCACTTTTTTGTTTTAGAAAAGCAGGAAAAGGAATATCGAAAGAAATTAATTTCTTGGCCAAATGACCTATTGCCCCCATGGGACACAATGAACACCAGAACCTGGCCCAGATGAAAGCCCCAAATATCATGGTAGGCCAGCCGATGGCCCAACTGAATAACGCTCCGACGTTAGATGATGGATTCACGGGGCCAAGGAATAATAGTACGAGAAGTATAAAAAAGAAAGGGGCTGCTGCGCTCTGAAATATGGCCGGAAATAAAGGACTCTTTACGGCTCGCAATATCGTAGGTGAACTTAATAAATTTATCTTGCCGTCAGCTTCAATACGTCTGAGGTCAAAATATATATCTTGCGGTCTCAGAATCCCATCGGCGGAAAGTAGTACCGCTCTTTTAAGAGTAGTCGCAAGCTCCCTGTCGTTACCAGGCCAGGAATATCCTACCAGGGTCTTAATGGTCTCCTTCGGTAGCTTGGTGATTTCTTTGTGAAGTTCCTGGCCATATTTACTGACATAATGCTGGACAAGTGTCGGGATTTCTCTCCTTCGTTGGCGTAACGGCGGCACATGTATAGAATGTTCGAGCATCCAATGAAGCAATGGATGTTTCTCTGCCGATATTTCGGACGCGTCCAGGTTGGTGGTTCCAATTATTCGAGTGTCAAAGTTTTGGTAACCAACTGCGCCAACTTTCTTGAATTTTCCATTTTTAAGGGTAAACAGTAATCGGTTCTGCATGAGCAGAGTCAGATGTTCCATTCCACGAACAAGCAGGGTCCCTTCTTCTGTAAGTTCCAGATACCCCGGCGTTTCAATTCTGGTTTGTCCGCCGCCACGCGTTTCTGAACCGAAGAAAAGCCTCATTTGTTGTTCAGTGGGATCAGCAGTCTCTTCAGGAAGTTCGCAATAGTTCAGGGAGTTATCCTCGGCGGTCATGGGCCTCAATAGATCCATAAAGAGGAAAACTCGTTGGTGGTGCGGAGACATCTTGTACATGGCATGAGCAAGAAATTCTTTCCCCACGCCGGTTTCGCCGGTAATCAGAACTGGCCAAACTGACCCTGCCAACTCCTCGAGCTGACGGCCCACGCGTTTCCTGACTGTTTCTCCTACAAAATAGTCGGGAAAGAGATGGTCTTCACGACTGATAATATTCTGAAGGGCCCTTTTTTTACGGGCGTTTTTGTAGACGTTCTGATCAAGCCTGATGACTTTACGAGCAAGGTTCTTTAACACTGAGATCATGAAATCTGGATTAGATTTCAAAACACTTTCAAAGCCAGCAGCGGGAATTTCAAGGATGGTGGAGTTCTCTTCTGCAATAACTTCAGAATTGGTGGGGGTTGGGATGCCAGTGAGAAAGCTGATTTCACCTATAAGGTCACCGGTGGAAAGCCTGTCAACAGGTATGTCAGGACCACCTTGTTCGTGAACAAGAATCTGGGCCCTTCCAGAAACCAAGAAACGGACATTGTCCCCTAAATCCCCCGCTGAAACTATGCAATCCCCTCTAGCAAAGTCGCGTAGGATCCCCATCTCCCATAGCGCTGAGCGAACTGGTTCTGGATATTCCAGAAACGGGTCTTTAAGACCTCGAGAGGTTAAGTTGTCAGCTATTGATTCCTGCATTTAGCTACTGTATTTAAATTTTCGACCAGTTTTCAACAAATCCATCTTAGGAATACAACTAATGGATGTTACAAAGCCATATTATCAGAACCGTCCAGGAGTTTTCATCCTCGTTTTACAGATGTTTCAATCTTGATGCCGTACTTTTCTATTTTGGCAAGTAAGGTTGGCCTCGAGAGTCCCAGTAATTTGGCCGCGTGAGACCGGTTCCCGGATGTCAAGGATAACGCCTCTGTCAAAAGTATCCTTGAGAATTCGTCGACCATGGCGTTAAAAACATTTTCTCCTTTTCGGCTGAGCCCGACTTTTACCCATTCCTGAATAGAATCTGGTTGAAATTGTTCCGATGTTTCTCTTGTATCGGTTTCTATCACTATAGCTTCTGATATTTCCTCAGAACTTATTGGAGCGCCTCGACTAAATATCAGGGCTTTTTGAATTGTGTTGGCCAGTTCTCTCACATTGCCAGGCCATGAATAGGATTCCAGGACGGCCTTGGCTTCCTCTGAAATTCCAGGGCAATCAACCCCCATTTCACGAGAAAACCTTTTCAGGAAATGTTCTGCAAGTATTGCAGTATCGCCTGTCCTCTCCCGTAAAGGCGGGAGAAACATGGTAACAACCTTGAGCCTGTAATATAGATCTTCACGGAAACGCCCTTCGGTCAAAGCGGCTTCAAGATCACGGTTCGTGGCCGCTATGACTCTAACATCAACGGGAATCGGTGAACGGCCTCCCAAGCGCTCTATACTCTTTTCTTGGAGGAGTCTCAGGATCTTTGCCTGTATACTAAACGGCATGTCCCCTATTTCATCGAGCAATACCGTCCCTCCATCAGCCTGTTCGATCTTGCCAATACGCCTGTTTGCCGCTCCGGTGAAAGCTCCTTTTTCGTATCCGAACAACTCACTCTCTAAAAGCGTTTCAGGGATGGCTACACAGTTTATGACGAGAAAAGGCTTATTAGAGCGCTCGCTGTGCTGATAAACGGCCTTAGCGACGAGTTCTTTTCCTGTGCCGGATTCGCCTCGGATAAGAATTGTGGCCACTGTAGAGGCTACCCGGCCTATTTGCTTGTAAACCTCCTGCATTGACTTGCTGCGTCCGAAGATTACTTCCGTGGAATCCCCATCAGAATCTGGATCGATTTCCACTCTTGAACGCATAAATCGTGACGCTTCAAGGGCTTTGTCGATATTCATCAGCATCTCGGGTATATCGAAGGGCTTGAGCAAATAATCAAAGGCGCCTAGTTTCGTAGCTTCAATAGCTGTGTCAGTCGTGCCGTAAGCCGTCATAATTATGACGGGCAACTTAGAATCCATCTCGTGCATAGCCCTGAACGTCTCAAGACCGTCCATACCCGGTAACCGAACATCCATGACTACTACATCAGGAGGATCAGTCCCTACGATTTCCAGACCGCCCTCTCCAGTCGCGGACATTTGCACCTTGTGCCCTTCTACCGTCAGTATCTTCTCAAAACTTAGGCGCAATTGTGCGTCATCATCGACTATGAGTATTTTTCCCACGACACATCTCCCGATAAAGGAAGCTTGATTCTGAAAGTAGCCCCTTTGCCTTCAATTGATTCAAGTTCAAGCCAGCCGCCATGTTCTTCAACGATTCGTTGAGCAATACTCAACCCCAACCCTGTCCCTTCTTCTTTTGTACTGAAAAATGGCTGAAACAGTTTTTCTTGTATTGATTGCGGGACACCTGGACCGTTGTCGCTCATCTCGATAATCAGTACAGGGCCCTCCTGCTCAAGAATTTGTCTGGTCTCTCGGATAACAACATGACCGCCATTAACCATTGCGTCACAAGCATTTACCATTAAATTAACCAGGACTTCCTTGAGTTGATCAGGATCAGCCTGGATTTCCGGAAGTCGTTTTTCCCTGATCAACTCTACCTTTACGTCGTAGGACTCAAGTCTATGTTTGAGCAATTGCAACGCCATATCCACAGAATCAGATGGGCTGATTTTCTGCATTTTCAACTTTGGCGGCCTTGAGAATTCCAGAAAATTCCCAATAATTGTGTCAATATGCCCAATTTCTTCTGATATTACTTCAAAATCTTCTTTTTGGCTGGTTGAAAGGGCCAATGTGCGTTCCATGGAAAACAGCCTCATTTTAACAGATGTTAGTGGATTCCTTACACTATGGGCAACTCCGGCCGCCAGTTTTCCCACAAGGGCCAACTTTTCCGCTTGTTGCAGATGTTCCTGACTCAACTCCAGTTTTGATCGAGTCTGGTCAACATCCTGGATTAGATTTTCAAAGCGGCGGCTTAAGGCCTTAACTTCGTCATTTTCAACACCGAGGTTCTTCTTTTCGTCAGCGTCAACCGCAAGGCGTCTAATCGGTCCGAGAATCTGGCTGAGCAATATGTAGGCAAGAATAAATCCCAGAAACAAAACGAGGACCAAACCCCCTATGGCCATAGAGTTAATTAGAACCGCCCTATCTCGAATCTTTTCCTGGGCTTCAGTGATCCTGTCCACGTAGACAGCGTCAAATTTCTTGCAAAGTTCAATTATTTTAAAAAACTGGTTGCGTGCAGTTTTGTGAAGATCGAATCCTTGATCGACATTGCCCTGTTTATAGAGATTCACGACTGAATCTCGCAAAGAACCATAGCTAATATAATGGGAGTCGATTTCGTTTAGGATTTCTCGTTCCTTCTGAGTTTCGGACAATTGCCTGGCCCGTTTCAACCACTTCTCAAAAGAAGCGTCATGTTTTTCAAGCTCTTCGAGCCAAATTGGGTCCCTGTCCTGAAAATAGTAGGTAACATAGCCTTTTTGCATAACGAGAGCGTTTTCCAATTCCTGGGAGGCTTGAATGGCCTGAAGATCTGTCGCCAGAAACCTGTTCATATACCCATCAACAATATAGGTGTGTGAAATCGAGATGATCGCTCCGGCAATTGTTATAAGCATTAGGGCCCCAAGAATTAATAGAATTCGCGTTTGCAAGCTCACTCTATGAAACATTTTCTGTAGTTTCCTCAACTTTATACGGGGATGCGAATTTACCAACTCAACCCCATACTCAAGGTCTGGCCGAGAAGCCTCATGCGCAAACCCGAAAAACTTAAACGGATGTTGTAAATTCAATTAGTTACCTAATCACCTCTTCTACCATATCACCCAAAAGTCCTAGGAACAAGACAGCGGCTTAAATCCTCAAACCTTGACATGAGGATTCATCGCGGTTAAAAGAGTTCCCTTCTTGAGAGTGTTTTGAAGATAGGAGCACAAACTCAGGAAACACTTTAACCTCTGAAAGGAAGATATCTTTCATGCGAGGCATTATTAAAACTAGATTGGAGATTTATGCGAGTAATAATAGTTCTTATCCTGCTAATAATTCCTACACTTTCTTCAGCGACAACCCATCAGGAATATTTTGACACATACCTAAAACATCTCACATCCAGGTTGAATTGTTCTGAATACCCTGGCCCACTCAGCCGATTAATAGCTAAGGTGGCGCTGGCCAGACAGTCGTTGGAGGATGGCCTGAACAGGGGATCGAGTGTCAGTATAGCAGGGATATCAACAGGAGGCTTTAACAAGGACGTGGTGGATCGGACTATTTCAAATAGTGGCCTTTCCGTGAGTTATGCTTTCGATTCCGATGGAGGTCGATTTTACGTTTTCAAGGGTGATCACGCCAATGTCTTTTCAGCCCTATGCATTGGGAGACTATTCAACATTTACGTGAAAAAGTTTCTAAATAGGGATCAGAAATCGTGGAACCAGGCAAAGGAGGTCTCCAAGGCCATATTTCAGAATCCCGACTCTTTTGAGCTAAATCACCTTTTTTATGTTAAACTATGCCCTGACAAGATCTTAGAAAGGGCAAACCGGCTATATGGGCCGCAATCCGAATCTGTCATAAGAATTGCTAATGGATACAAACCTAACGGTGAAGTCCTGGATTAGATCGAACTTAGGGTAATTTTGGGGGTTATTGTAAATTCTGAACAAGGAGGACATTGATGGAACCTATATACACTGAACTGGCGACTAGAATCGGTTTGGGGCAATCTGAGAGAATTGCTCAGCTTTTCCAGTACATAGCAGATCCCGGCGAAGCTCAACTACTTCTGGCATTACCTGGGACAGCGCCTGACGTGGCAAAAGCTCTAAACCTTACTGAACCTGAAGTGTCCTCAATGTTACACAGTCTCTTCATAAAAGGCGTAGTGTTTCCCTCTTCAAAGTCTGATCCGCCTAAGTACAAGATGTGCCGAGACCTCGTACAATTCCATGACGCGTCCATATTGTGGCCTGACGCCCCAAGAGAGTTCCTAGATGTCTGGCAGGAGTTCATGGAATATGAATGGCCGGAAATTGCAAAGAATTTCAACAAAATATTCCCACGCCCGTTTACAAGGGTAATTCCGGTCGGGGTAACTATTGAGGCAAAGACACATGTCCTCGCGTTCGAAGATGTCAGAGAAATCATCGAAAAGGCTAACGTAATATCCGTCACAAAATGTACCTGCCGTTTAACAGCCCGAAAATGTGACCGTACATTGGAGGCCTGTCTCCAGATAAACCGTGGCGCAGAATATAATCTAGCCCGCGGAACCGGGCGGCGACTCACCAAAGAAGAGGCCCTTGAGGTTGTTCGTAAAGCAGAAGAAGACGGTTTGATCCACGTTGTAATGAACAAACAGAACGTTGACCAGTTTATCTGTAACTGCTGCCCATGTTGCTGTCAGACCATGCCGATACTCATAAAGCACAACATCAGTGTGATCGAACCGAGTAGGTTTGCGGCGTGCGTTGACCAGGATTTATGCTCGGCCTGCGGCACGTGCCTTGAACGGTGTTACTTTGGAGCGATAATCGCAGCGGAAGATGGATCTACCACAGTAAATACCGAGAAATGCATGGGATGCGGACTGTGTCAGGTCACCTGTCCTACAGGCGCTATAAGTATGAAGGAGACTAGAGCGACCGATTTTGTCCCTGAGAAGCTCTTCAACTAATTAAGAAACTTTAGACCGTGATATCCAAAACATTGAAAGCCGCACTTGATAGATTCATAGGCCATCACGTTGTTGTTAATATGTCAAGGCGGCTCTATCTACAAAACGCTGCTAATTTTTCAAAACAATTTATGCATCTTGAGAATCCTTAGCACAACTCCAGGACTTTTTTTGTTATATTTATAGGGACAGCATCTTGCCTCCATCAGCATCAGACCGAACATCCGGTCATGCCAGGAAAGGATAGAAGACATCATAGACGATCAGGTCTTCCTCTACATCGTGAGGTTGATGCAGCACCCCCTTAGGGATTCTTACGAAAGTACCAGGGACCGCAGATACCTCTCCGATACCTTCGACCCAGATTTTGGCCTTTCCTTTGAGGACATAAACGATATCGTCGCACTCATGGGTATGCTTCGGAGCATCGACGCCGGGCGGGATATGGACTAGCATACAGGTGAGGTCCATATTTTCGTCCCGGTGGGATACCAGGTAAGATACCTCGACGTTGGGCAACTGGGGATGAGGCTCCCATTTCACGTCCGCTTTTTGAATAACTTTCACATCATTCATCTTTTTTACTCCTCTCTATTCGTCAACAGTTTACAAAAACTTTGGAGGCAATGGTTCATCGAATTTGAAATTAAGGTCCGGGACTATCATCAACGTAGAGGTACCGTGGGCCAATATTTTCCCAGTTTCATCCGTCACTTGAACTTGACCATATCCGAGCGTCCGGCCAAGTTTAATTTTTTTACCGTGAGCAATGAGTTTCAATCCGTTGGTGGCAGAAAGATAGTTTAGCTTTAGGTCTATCGAAGTCATGCCAATATTCTCATCGACCTGCCCATACACAGCCCAGAATGCTGCAGCGTCTATAATCGAAGCATAAACTCCTCCATGAATGTTGCCGAAGGGTTGAAAATGCTTTTTAGGGTCAATAATGATTTCGATTTTGCAAGACCCTATGTCAAAATCGATTAGACGCATATTCAACAATTTGAAATACGGAGAGGCGCTGGTGGCCTTGCTAACTATAGAAACATATTCCGGATTAATTTTGCGCATTGCCCTGCCTTTGTACCGATTATTAAGTAGATGCTGTTGTCTTCTTTATACTGTTTCAGACATTTCCAGCAAAGAAGATGTTGGTTTCTAATTGTTGAGTAGCCGCTCTAATTACACGAGATTAAACCGGTTGTAATCCCACTACAATCAAATTATGTAGTGACTCTGGAAGAAAATTGACCCTGTAGACAGGTTAACTGTTCTCTGAAAGTATAATCCGTGCGGTAGGTGGCCCAGGTTGACGGTAATCCCATTCAATCACCATCGGGATTATTAACTTGGAAAATTCGGCAGTTTGTGATGGTGTAAGTTGAGTAGAAAGGTAGGTCGAAATGAGTAATCAATATTCAAAGAGGGTTTTAGAGATAGCAGCGATGCTTGATGTCCCAGAGGCCGTCGTTGATAAAGTGAGGCGAATCAAGAACGAAAGACCAGACCTACTTGAGAAGATTCAATCTGGCGACCTTTCCATAGATAGCGCTTTTAAGATAATTCAAGACGCTGCTGAAGTCGTTATTGTCCCGCTAAAAGATATTAGAGAAGCTGCAATTCGTTTAGCACGAGCCTACGAACTTGGGAGAATGACTAGGAGTGATTTTGACGCGCTATTTCATCATGTAGAAATCGAGTTGGACAGAGCAGATGAACTGATACAACAACAGATAAAGGACTATGGGAATCATTTAAAATTAGCGCCGAAGTCTGACAATTCGTGATGGTGTAATATTTTGAAAGTGAAGATTAACTTCCGGAAGTGTTTGGAAGCTACTCACCCACGGTCTGGGAGGGTCCGGCAATATATGACAGTGTAAAACTAGCCCTTTAAGCTGGCCCTGAATGGATTAGGTTATTCCTAATAAGATCCTCTTTTGCCAGATATCCCTCATCAGTCAAGAGATAGATATCTTTTCCCTCTGTGAGCCACCCCTGTTTAAAACAAAAATTTAATCCTACTGCAATATCTTCTCCCCTCCATGTCGGTAAGCCCACGAAATCATATATAGGAACACCCTGACCGGCAGGTTTCTCCCTATAAAACTCATAAAGAATTCTCTTAGCCAGTTCTTCACCGAGAGGAATAATTGCCATTTTCTCCTCCTTTAAGCCTAGAAAAGAGATTTGAAACTGCTCCACTCTTCTCTCGTAATTCAATGGTACCTAGAATTGTAGATGTCATTTTAGAGAAAAGGATTTTTATTCTGGTCGGCGTCTGGCTGCTTCCTCATGACTGGTCCAAAACCTACTTGCGGCAAAGCGGGAACTGAAACTTGAGAAGGAAATGCGACATAATTTTTAGGGACACAAAGATTCAACTAGTCAGATACTACTAGAACTCAGCGCTTCAATAAGGAGGAAGGCATACTATGAACATAGGAGAGGCTCTTCAAAAGGCTAATCTGGCCCTTATGAAATATCACGGCCAGACAATCATGGTCCACCGAAACTATGGGACTCCCGATGCGATTGTGACAGAGACACAGGGTATAAAGACCGCTAAAGAGCATAACCCAGAAGAGGTGCAATTCCTATTTCCCAAACGAATAGATTTGCTAGACGGTGACGTTCTGCAAGTGAAAGAAAGTCATGATCTGTGGGAGGTGGTGGATACTGAGGATCAAGTCCAAGGAAACAGGCTCATATACATTCAGGCCCGGGTCGAGAAGCTTACGAAGGATGGAAAGAGAAAACAGATAGCTCCGACTGAATCAGTTGTTTTCCATGGTCCAGTAATGGGTGCTGCCGTCCAAATAGGGGGATCACAAAATGCTCAAACAGTCACTGTGACTAACGCGTCAAAGGTAAATGAAGACATAGCACAGTTGGTGCACCTGATTGAGTCCTCTAGTCTGTCGCGCCTCCACAAGGATGATGCCGTCGAAGCCCTGAATAGAATCAAACAACTTGATGGAAATGAAAAAAACGACGAGGTTCTGAAACGCGTCGGAGACAGATTGGCTTCAGTTCGGGAGGTAATTGTGGACTGCGAAGGCTTATGGGCGGTGGCTGCTCCAATTCTTACAGGGATCGCTCGATATTTTGGACTTTCTTTATAGGACTTATTATACGAGTCGTTGTAAACCCGATAACCTCCTGTCGCTGCCCGAGCTAGGGCGAAAAAGTGCTGCTCCGTCCTGCCGTGCGTAGTTTAGGAATCGGGATAGGCTGGGCTGGGGTCGCCCCCTCACCCAAAAGGCAATGTGCCCTTTGTCACTTAACAGTCATTCCTAGATCAGCTCATATTCTGTAGGGATTTTTAGGGCATCGCAGAGACTCATCTGTGCCTCGTCTTGAATGTAGTTGGCATCATCTATCGCTGCCCATCCTTGTTGAATCAAGCACGCAAAACGTTCTTGATCTTTTTTATCGAGTAGAGGAATAGGCATAGTTGCTATGTCTCTAGGGTCAATTTCTGGGACATCCTTCCCATACCGAAAAGCAGTGATCATAGGATAACCTACATGCAGACTACTTAAAATACCGGTTACATAATCCACATTGAACCTCTTGTCAGTTACCTTGACTCGCACAACATGCTGGGTGATAGCTTTCTCGTGAAGATATTTCCCAACACGAACAGCACGCCCAAGAATACCACCGTAAGTTCCAGAACACGGCACAAGTATTGTTCCTTCATCTACACGGCAGATATTTATTTCTCTTGCGTTCCGTTTTGGGGAGAGGAGAGCGCTTGGGATGAAACGTGTGCGCATGACATCGGCTGACGAAAACAGAGGTGTTCCATGCCCTTCCTCAGCATGAATACGCTTGAAACGAGGTACGCCCTGCACCTGCGCTATAGAACCCAGCGGCAAACTGGTTGCACTCATAAGAGCAGACCGCAAACCAGAAACCTCAGGACTATAAAAGTGAGGGTCCATACGTAATCGCTCGAATGTAGAAACAGATTGTATGAAACTTACATTTGACGGGGATAACCAACGAAGTTGATTATCAACTAGCTCTCTAATGCGGAACGTCTCATCTAATACCACTGTGCAGTCTAACAAGGAATTCTTAGGTAAGGAAAATTTGTTAGGGAGCGAAGCCGGTCTGGGTCGTTTTGAAGACGATCAATCTCCCTACATAAAGCCTGCTCAACCTCCCGGATAGATTTGAAAGCCA
>JARLHM010000149.1 GCA_031292235.1 Syntrophaceae bacterium
AGCATCATTCAAGAGGCGAGTATGACTCCGAATACAACAAAAACTCTCGTCAGACTTGGGGCGGGGCTCATTTTCATAGTCTTCTTGATCTGGATGATGTCGGCGCTTGAATCAGTAACCACGATACTACTGGTCGCCTTTTTTATGGCCTACATCCTGAATCCTGTGGCTACAGTCCTTGAATCTAAGGGTTTAGGTCGATCAATGGCTTCGTTTATAGCTCTGTGTGTTGTTTTCGTAATCTGCGCGGGGCTGGTATTGTTGGTAGCGCCTGCGATTTTTTCAGAATTGGCCGCGTTCTCCAAACGCGCCCCTCGTTACTTTTCAAAACTTCAGGAATTCGCGGGCAATATTTTTCAATCTCTGCCTCTAGACTTGCCGCAGGACTGGAATGAGTTGATTCAATTGGCGTTCGATAGGATCAAAGAATCATTACCTAAAATAACTTACGCTGCGGGAACGATTATCTCGTCGATTTTCGCCTCAACTGTCAGCATCCTATCTACAATCTTCAAAATTGTTCTTGTACCGATCATAGCCTATTATCTCCTGGTGTCCTTCAACAACATAATTAACGGGGCCGTAGACCTGATTCCAGCCTACACCAGGGGCCCGATTGTGAACAAATTTCGAGAAATTGATATTGTTATAGCCGCGTTCGTCAGGGGACAATTGATAATTGCTTTAATTCTGGCGGTTCTCTATAGTTTTGGATTCATTATTATTGGAATTGATCTTCCAGTTGTACTAGGGATTTTTTCCGGCCTACTTTTTGTCGTTCCGTACTTCGGAACGCTGGTCGCAATTGTTGGCGGGTCCTTAATGGCTTTTGTTAAATTCGGAGATGTCTGGCACATTGGTTACGTACTCTTATGGATCGGCGTTGTCCAATCATTTGAATCGTACTTTCTAACCCCACGAATTGTGGGCAAAGCAGTTGGGCTTAATCCTGTCGTTTATATCCTCGTCTTGATCGTTGGAGCGAACCTCTTTGGGTTTGCCGGAATGCTTGTCGCCATTCCTGTGGCCGCAGTGGCAAGGGTCTTGTTGGTTTCCGCTATCGAGGCTTACCGTAAATCATACCTGTATACGGACACGGAAAGAAAATCTGAAATCTCGGACTAGTCCTTAAAAGGCGATGTACTTTGGATGTTGAATCATTAGAAAAATCTGATTGCGAGACGGCCCTCTATGTGGTGGCGACGCCGATTGGAAATCTCGATGATATTACCGTCAGAGCAATTGAGACTTTGCGTAGGGTGGACGTCATCGCCTGTGAAGATACCAGAACTAGTCGTGTATTGTTGAACAGGCGAAACATTTCGACCCCGTTAATCAGTCTTCATCGTTTCAACGAGAACAGAAAGACACAAACAATCCTTGAACGTTTGCAGAATGGACAGAGGGTCGCGTTGATTTCAGACGCGGGCACACCGAACATATCCGATCCGGGTTATCGACTTGTTCGCTCGGTTATTGAAGCAGGCTTTCGTGTTGTTCCCATTCCAGGGCCATCGTCAATTATCACTGCGCTATCAGTCGCCGGGATTGATGGTTCCTCCTTCGTGTTCATGGGGTTCAGTCCTAAGAAAGAATTAGCTCTCAGGTCGTTCTTTCAGAAAATTGACGCAGAAGAACGGACTGCTGTATTCCTAGAGCCAGCCCGACGCATTATGAAGGTTATGGATGTGGCCCGTCAATTGCTCCCAGGCAGAAGACTGGTTTTGTGCCGGGAGATGACTAAGAAGTTCGAAGAGATAATTTCAGGTGAAGTAGAATCAGTATACGAACAGCTTGCTAAAAGAGACAACATTAAAGGCGAATTTGTGGTCTTGATTGAGCGTTCTAAGAAGGTCCCAGCTATTGATATTGAACAGTTGGTCCTGGATTTAATGCGAGAGGGCTATTCAGGAAAGAGCCTGGCGAGCGAGGCCCAAAGGAGATATCAGGTCTCTAAAACCGTAGCATACGCCAAATTTCTCACAATTATAAAATCAAAATCTGAAAGTGATTCCTAATCGTAATGTCCGGGGTTTTGCGCTGTTGCGGCTCGTAGATGTTTGATTTTCTTCTTGACTCGGTGGCCATTCTGTTGCGAAACTAATTGGTTAGGATTTGAATTTGGAGATAAGAATGGAAAAGCCGTCCAATAAATCAATGAATCACACTCTCTCTTCTGCCTTGACGGATTCCACAGAGAACAGTTCCTCCGACTGGCCTATTCATGACAACCTTGCCAGCCTGCAGCGGATGCGCGACGAAGCAAGGGGAGGAGGTGGCCCGAAACGTGTTGAACAACAACACGCTCGAGGCAAACTGACCGCCCGAGAAAGGGTTGATCTGCTGCTGGACGAAGGTTCATTTGAAGAATTCGATATTCTGAAATCAGGGAGAGGCGGTCATCTAGGCGGAGAAAAGGGGCACCTAAGTGATGGTGTAATTACCGGCCACGGAACAATTGATGGCAGAGAGGTATTCATCTTCAGTCAGGACTTTACCGTAATCGGCGGTTCCCTAGGAGAAGCTCACTCTGAGAAAATCGGTAAAGTAATGGACCATGCTGTTCGAGTCGGGGCGCCTTTTATTGGTCTTAACGACTCCGGTGGGGCCCGTATTCAGGAAGGTGTGGACTCCTTAGCCGCATATGGACAAATCTTCAATCGAAACGTCATGGCCAGTGGTGTAATTCCACAGATATCATGCATCATGGGGCCTTGCGCAGGTGGCGCTGTATATAGCCCGGCTATGACCGATTTCACGTTCATGGTTGAACATTCATCTTACATGTTTGTTACTGGACCAAATGTCGTCAAGACCATTATACATCAGGATATTTCACTTGAAGACCTTGGAGGGGCCGGGGTGCATTCTTCGAAAAGCGGGGTGGCGCATTTTGTCCTGCCAAATGATATATTTTGCATCAGAGAAGTTCGACGTCTCATAAACTACCTGCCCTCAAACAACATGCAGAAGCCTCCATTTCTAGACCTTCGAGACCCCATCGATCGGAAAGACCCGACGCTAGATTATCTGGTCCCGGCAAGCCCTAACCAACCATATGACATGAAGGTACTCATTAATAGCGTCCTGGATGGAGCCGAGTTTTTCGAAGTTCAGTCGCGTTTTGCAAAAAACCTTATTGTTGGGTTCGGCCGTCTTGGAGGGCAAACGATTGGGCTTATAGCGAATCAACCTGCGGTTCTCGCTGGCGTGCTCGACAGTAACGCTTCAGCCAAAGGCGCACGCTTCGTCCGGTTTTGCGACGCTTTCAATATTCCACTTATTTGTTTTGTGGATGTTCCCGGTTTTATGCCCGGCCCAGAACAGGAACACGGTGGGATCATCCGACATGGAGCGAAACTCCTTTACGCTTTCATAGAGGCCACTGTCCCGAGGATAACCGTTGTTATGCGTAAAGCGTATGGTGGGGCCTATATCGTCATGAACTCGAAACACATCGGCGCGGATATAAACTATGCGTGGCCAACTGCGGAGATTGCGGTACTGGGCCCCAGAGGAGCTGCTGAGGTCATCTACCGCAAGGAAATTCAGGAATCAGCGGATCCCGCCGCTGCTCTTCTCGAGAAGGAAGGATTTTACAGAAAAACTTTTGCAAATCCCTTCCTTGCCGCTAAGCGCGGCTATATTGATGACGTCATTTTCCCCAGAGACACAAGAGGTCGTCTCATTCGTAGTCTACAGTTTCTTGAGGGTAAACAGAGCAAAAGTCCCAAACGTAAACACGGAAATATTCCACTTTAAGGACCGGCAGCGTGTTTGACAAAATACTAATCGCAAATAGAGGTGAAATTGCGGTTCGGATCATACGGACCTGCAAACTCATGGGTATAAAAACAGTCGCCGTATACTCTGAAGTTGATTTCAGGTCGCCGTATGTTCAGGTGGCTGATGAATCCTGCTTGATTGGGCCTGCTCGCGCCCAAGAGTCATTTCTGAATCCGGGAAAAATCCTAGAAGTTGCTGTGTCTCTAGGATGTCAGGGCGTGCATCCTGGATATGGTTTCTTGTCCGAGAACCCCGAATTTGCCCGTATGGTTCTGGAAGCTGGGTTGGTTTTCATAGGACCAACAGTAGAAGCTATTGCCTTACTTGGGGACAAAATGGCGTCAAAAGCTCTTGCGATGAAAACTGGCGTGCCTGTGGTTCCTGGACGTCAAGAGCCGGTTGCGAATCTGGATGAGGCATTGAGGACAGCTAAAGAGATCGGCTTCCCTGTTCTGCTTAAGCCTGCGGCTGGAGGCGGAGGCCGAGGTATGAGAATAGTAAACGACATGACCGAGCTACCCGGCGCTCTCGAATCGTGTCGAACAGAGACTCAAAAAAGCTTTGGCGATGACAGGATATTTGTCGAGCGATTCATTACAAGGCCCCGCCACATTGAAATTCAAATCATCGGTGACAATCTCGGGAACATTATCCATCTCGGAGAACGGGAATGCTCTATCCAGCGTCGTTATCAGAAAGTGATAGAAGAAACCCCTTCCAGGGCGATTCATGAGTCTCTTCGCAACGAGATGGGAAAGACAGCCTGTGACCTGGCTAGAGCGGCGGGTTACACCAGCGCCGGCACGGTGGAATTCATTCTCGACGCTGAAAAGAATTATTATTTCCTGGAAATGAATACCCGGTTACAGGTGGAACATCCAGTAACTGAACTCGTGACAGGCCTGGATCTAGTAGAATTGCAAATTCGAATCGCAGCCGGAGAACCCTTAAACATTGAACAGGAAGATGTCTTGATCAAAGGATGGGCAATTGAGGCCCGGATATGCGCGGAAGATCCTTCACGGGGGTTTTTGCCTACTACAGGAATGATAACAAGATATGCCATACCGACGGGCAAAAATGTTCGTGTCGATAGTGGGATAGACGCAGGCAGCGTAATTACGATCCACTATGACAGCCTGCTTACCAAAGTATCCGCTTGGGGCGCAAACAGGGAAGAGGCCAGAAAGACCCTTATAAGGGCCCTGAACGGATACCACGTTGAGGGAATTACCACCAACCTTGATTTTGTAAATTCAGTTTTGTCTCATCCTGCTTTTGCTAGCGCTGAACTCTCTACCAATTTCATAGACGAACACTTCGAAGATGGTCAGAGCAGAATACCCCCATCTGAACAAGATCTGCATTACATGACCATGGCCGCCGTGTTAGTTTCTCATACCCGCAGGAATCTTGTCCGAGATTCTCTCCGGCC
The DNA here is from genome assembly GCA_031292235.1 of Syntrophaceae bacterium. Classification (GTDB taxonomy): domain Bacteria; phylum Desulfobacterota; class Desulfomonilia; order Desulfomonilales; family Desulfomonilaceae; genus CAJBEZ01. The sequence continues at coordinate 5,222 of JARLHM010000149.1, forward strand.
TATGAGTCCTCATGTAGGCGGCGCTGAACCCCCTCCAGCGATTCACAAATATGTTGTCAGGACTTCACACAATGTGTTTGACGTCCTTTTAGAGGGTTCAGAGCAAAATAGACGCTGGAATGTTACCGTCAATGATAAACAGTATAAAGTTGTCGCCCCCGAATTCGAATATTACAGGAGACGCTTGAAACTATATATTGATGGTATTGCCAATATGTTTCGTCTTCAGTACCTGGACAATCACATCAAGGCATACTTTTGCGGGATTGTTCGGATCTTTGAAATATATACCCCGCTGGAATGGAGCCTCGCGCACTTCATGCTTCGCGACATCAAACCTGTTCAGGAAAATTCTCTAAAATGTCCAATGCCAGGTCTAATTACCGCTGTGATTGTTGAAGAAGGAACTCAAGTTCGAAAGGGACAGGAACTGCTCCGCATGGAATCAATGAAAATGGAAAGCGCTGTAGCGGCGCCCAGGGATGGCCAAATCGACAAAGTGCTTGCAAGACCCGGACAGACGGTCGATACCGACGAAATCCTCATCACTTTTAAGGAATGACGCTCCATCAAAAGATTGAGCGCTACTCTTTTTCCGGAATGATTTAAGTATTCCCTGATAGAATTTCTCTCATGTGATGGATCAATTTCTCAATGGTTATTGGCTTTGCCAGAACACAATCAACGCCGGTTCTTTTCATCTTTTCGCTATGAGTTTCTTCAACACCCCATGCGGTCAGAAGTATCAGATGTGGTTTTTCCTTGTTCATTTCTGAAAAGCGTCTTTTCAATTCCCTTCCAAAATCCCAGCCGCTGATATCTTTGAAAGCCTCGTCACTGATTATGACGTCTACATCATTAGCGTCTAATATCTTAAACCCTTCCTGAATTGTAGAGACAGTGTGGACCACGTTTCCCTGGGAGATCAGACCAGAGCCAAGCGCTTCAAGGACTTTTTCTTCTTCGTCGATCACCAGGACCGTCATCCCTCGAATAGCGGCTTCTGAAAGTTCCCCAGGTTCATAATCATCCGGCGCTGTTATCAATGGGAATCTGACCTTAAAAACAGAACCCTGGCCCTCGGAACTCTCTACCGTTATCACTCCACCATTCTGTTTTACTATTCCAAGAGAGCTGGCTAACCCCAATCCGCTTTTCCTGGGGCCTTTGGTGGTCCAAAAGGGATCGAAAATTCTCTTCAGGTCATCTTTGTTTATTCCAACCCCGGAATCTCTCACGAAGAACACAGCTTCATCATTCTCATGGTTGACTCCCACTTCAATCGTCCCAGCTTCGGAAAGAGATTCCACGGCATTTTTAATCAGATTTGTCATTACCTCCAAGATGTGGTCCTGGTTTACTCTCGCGTAACAATCTTCTTTTAGGTCCGTTACAATTGAAATTGCTATTTTACTGTTTTCAGTCCGAGTCTTCCACCACAATACGCATGAATCAATTGCCCTTTTTGTCAGGATCTTCAAGTTGACAATATCTCTTGACAAACAAGCAATAGTCTGACCGCAACGAGCAAATTCCTGCAAACTTCGTATCGCGCCGGCAGCCGTAGTGGCGCTAACAATTATCTGTTGCAATTTCCTCAGAGTGCCACTTATTTCCCTGCTTTCCAGTTCTGTCTTCGCAAGACCCGCAAAACCGATAATGACCTGAAGCATATTATTAAAATGATGGGCTACGCCTGCCGATAGCTCTGAAAACGACTTCAGGCGTTCGGATTCCAAGCGCAACTCCTCAAGTTCCTTGCGTTCGGACGCTTCTCGTAGGACAGCAAGTATAGCGGTAGATTCCCCGTCCCAGGGAATAAGAGAGGCTGTCAGATCCATGTAAAGAACGTTACCGTCTTTACGCTTAAAACTCTGAGTCACGAATACTCCATCTGCGCACACCACTTCATTTAGGACATGCGCCGCCTCTATTTCCGACCCAGGAGGAAACAGGCAAGTGAAGTGTTGTCCGACAAACTCCCCTTTCTCAAATCCGAAGGTCACACACGCGCAGGGGTTGGTCCACAATATTGACCCTTTCGAAGAGTCTATTATCAGGATACTCTCCATCATTTCACACAATAATGAATCTAATCTTTTACTGGCGACCACAAGTTTCCTCTCAATTTTACGTGACTTTTTTCCATTGCGCAGAGGCGGTGATTCTGACGCATTCTGTACCTTTGTTTGTCGGTTGAATCACTTTGGTGAAAGTTTTGATTCGTGTTTCAAATTTCCAGGTTATCCCATCTTAATACTTGATTCGTTAAAAGTTGCCATTATTTTAACCGTATCACTTGCAAGGTTCAATTGAATCAAGATAAGTTTAATTGTAAATTGCAAGATAGGTTTGCAAGACTAGATTGGCACACCATTGAACAAATGGGCACGCCAAGAGGAAATGACATGATTCGGACCCCTAGAATCAGGTTGCAGCGAAAAAATGAGATGCTCAAAAGTAAGCTCATTTCGTTGGCGACTTCTGTTGAAGAAAGTGTGAAGCTGGCAATAAAGGCTATTCGAGACAGGGACGAGAAGCTTGCTACAAGTGTAATTGACGGCGACAGGGAAATTGATCGGGTGGAAATAGAAATCGAAGAAGACTGCCTGGAAATCCTTGCATTGCATCAACCGGTCGCAATGGATTTAAGATTCATAACAGGTGGCTTTAAAATAATTAATCAACTTGAACGTATTGGAGACCTCGCTGTTAACATAGCAGAAACCGCTGTTCTCCTAGCTTCAGAACCTCCACTTCAAATTCCTTCGGACTATTTCTTGATGGCAGAAAGAGCTGAAAATATGCTCAAGAATGCCTTGGACGCGTTTGTAAACATGGATGACACATTGGCCACAGAGGTTTTGGCCGATGATGACGAAGTCGACATGATGAAACATAAATTGCACAGGAATTTTGAAGAGAGATTGGGGACGGAAATCGAAAGAAGCCGTGCGCTGATACATTTGTTCCTGGTTTCAAGGCATTTGGAACGAATCGCTGATCATTCAACAAATATAGCTGAGGACGTCATTTACATGGTGACCGGCGCAATAGTTCGACACGGTCACTCGTCCACAAAATAATAGGAACTGGGCCTTGCTAAAACCGATTGGTGAAAGTCCGGCATTGAGTCTGGATGACAATGTCGGTAGCGTCTGCTCCCAGATGGCCAGCACGGGAATTTACTTGCTTATTTCACCTGTTACAGCATCTCGAATTTCAATCATTTCAGTCGCTGCGGCATATGGGTCATGCGCCTTGTAAATTGAGGAACCGACTATCGCAGCGGAACGCGGTCCTACGATATTAGCCCAATCCCGAAATTGCACAGCCAATGATCTTCTCAATCGGTCCTGCCGGCCAAATCCGGGACACCATATCGGCTTTTGTGTAAGTAACCTGTAACGCCTCAAATCTTCCGGTCTTGTCGCTGGGCCGATATAGCCCGAAACTCCAGTTGCTTCTCCAATAGCCAGGATTCCATCCGTCACGTCCCTCAACGGACTTTTTACAACTGAATTTGGGTCTATTCCGCTATTTCTACAGGACGTCTCAAATTGTGCCACGTCGAGTGGTCTTGAAAAGAAAGTTTCGGCTCCTACGTGACTCATCATCGGAAGCAACAGCGCCCCAATCCCAAACTCATTGCCTACACTTACCGCCTCGGCCACGGATGAGGGACCAGGAAAGCCATGAACAGTTACGTGGGACACTCCGCAGTCCCCCAATTTTGCCAAAATCTTAGCGTTAGTGCCGCTCCAGGATTTTGGTGATCGGAAACCAATATCAGCTATCTTCAAGTCAACAAGAAGCGGTTTGTCATCCAGCAGTTCCCTGACTCTTGCGATAATGCCGGTCCCGGATTCAAGCAGGGTTGGAACACCAATTTTGATTCCGTCAACTGTCTTGGCAATCTTTGCCGCGATCTCCAGGACTGAAGCCGATGTATCAAGATCAAGCGCTGCAATTATGGCAAATTCTTTCATCTTAAATAAATGTTTCCTTCAGCGCTCCCGTCATTTCCAGCCTGAAGCCTTGCCGTTGGGATCTCTGGTGATTTCCTTAACAAAGGTGACTTTACGGGGACATTTGTATCTAGATAGATACTCTTTGCAAAATCTCATAATCTCCCGGTCGTCGGGTTTAACGCCACTCTCGGGCACAATGACCGCTTCAATCACCTGGCCTCGCATAAGGTCCGGAACACCAACAAGGGCTACGTCCGCCACGCTGGGATGCCTTATGAGGACTTCCTCAACTTCCTGGCAGTAAACGTTAAAACCCGATGTAATTATCAGGTCCTTTTTTAGGCCGGTCAATGTCAAATAGCCATCTTCATCTAGAAACCCGATATCTCCTGTGTATAACCATCCATTCCGGATTACTGTTTTAGTCTCGTTTGGTTTTCCAAAATACCCCAGCATCACACTGGAACCCTGCACCACCACTTCTCCCTCAACACCGACAGGTAGAGGTTGTCCTCCATCATCGTGAATCCCTATGGTCATCCTCGGGATAGGCGGACCGACTGTCCGAGGTTTGTTCGGAACATTAATATTGTTCCACGAAACAACCGGAGAAGCTTCTGTCAAACCATAACCGTGATAGATGTCAATTTTGTATTTCTCACAGAACCTTTCGTAAATTTCCATTGAGAGAGGAGCGCCACCACTAATCGCTATATCCAGACTGGAAAGGTCAAGGTCTTTGCATGATGGATGGTATGTCAGCCCGTAAAACACCATTGGGACGAATCCCGAGAAGTTTATTTGCGCTTCCTTGAGCCAAGGAATCAAACGTGGAAAATCGACTTTTTCCACTAAATACACGGTTCCGCCTGCCTTTATCGTGCACAAGAGATTTACCGAAGTTCCAAAAGCATGAAACAGAGGAATTAGAGCTAGGCTGCGCGCTTCCGGGCCGCGGCCGCAAACATCAGTTAACAGGTCTGAATTCGAGTCAAGGTTCCCGTGGCTTAAAGTTGCGCCCAATGCTCGTCCAAGCAAACCGGCAGTGAAAATGATTACGGCAGGTGAATTTTCATCGAGATCAACAGCGGGAAAATCGTCGGGGAAATCACGTTGAATTTCTGCAAAGCCTATTTCCCCGTCTTGAGGTTCAACAGAAATTACCGTCTTTAAATAGTCAGCGTGCTCGCGCGCTTTTGCAATTTTCGCGGACTGATCAGGCCCGCAAATAATTGCCACAGGTTTGCAGTCGCCTATATAGTGACTCAACTCATAGGATGTGGACATTGGGTTCAACGTCACGCAGATTGCGCCAACTCTAATTACGGCAAAATATGACATGACGAACTCAGGTCTGTTCCCCATAAGGGTAACTACTCGATCCTCCTGTTTTACTCCCGCTTTGACCAACGCGTTTGATAGTCTGTTAATACCTTTCAAAAGTTCAGAATACGATATTTTCATATCGTGGAACACCAACGCCGTGTGATCAGGCATGTCGCTTGCGACTCTGTCGACTATCTGACTCAGATTCATAAAGACTCCGAACAAAATTTATTTTAAAAACGGAATGAGAAACAGGAATTGCAAGAAATTAACATTTACGGTCCACTTTATCAACCATTCCAGCAAACAAAACTGTGGGCCTCTTGAACATTGGCAGCGACATTATATCAAAAAACGGGATAAACTCATTGCCACTCGATAAACTTGACCAAGTCGCAGTATTTAGTGCGATAAATATTGCTGATTGCGCCTTAGTCCACAAACATGTAGATTTCTGGACTACCGTATCATTTTCTAGAGAGGCTTTGATAATGGGGACTATCTGTTTGGTTGTAGGCGGACGGAGAAGCGGCAAGAGTGAATATGCGCAGACTTTTGCGGAGAGCGTCTCCGGGCCGAGAGTTTTTGTAGCGACTTGCCCCATCATGGACCAGGAAATGGCTGAAAGGATTCGAAAACATCAAGAAGCTAGAGAACAGTCCGATTGGACCACCATAGAAGAACCTGTGGAATTGCCGGCAGCTATACTTGGGGCATTCCGCTTTAACGTCATCCTGGTAGATTGCCTTACTCTATGGGTAAACAATTTAATGTATGAGTCTTCAAAAATGGGAATACCAATTTCAGAGGAAACAGTATCTGAAAAGTGTCACGAACTAGTCGACGCATGTTCAGCCCATCCAGGGAAAATCATCCTTGTAACAAACGAAACGGGTATGGGTATTGTTCCGGATAATGAACAATCGCGACTATTCCTGGACTTGGTGGGACGTTGCAATCAAATAGTCTCAAAAGCGGCTCACCGTGTCATCCTGACTGTTTGTGGACAATCATTGATAATAAAGGACCTTGAATTCTGATAAGTCTAGAAAAGAAACCGCGGCTTGTCCCGGACAAGACGCGGTTTTAGTATTCAAAGATAGGGTCTGGGATCATAGAGGGAACAAAGAAGGAATACGCTGGGCCGCCATTATATCGCCCGAAGCCCTTAGTTTTCCCGTCATAAAAGCTGTAACTCCGTTCAGTTTTCCGTTGCACATGTCCAGCCAATCGGAAAATTCCATGGTCAAAGTTACGGTAGGACTAGCGTGGACACCGCTGGCGACTTGGCAGGCCTGATCTTTAATGGTTACGTTCCAATCACCGGATTGATCCCCTGTGATATGAAACTGAAAAACTATGTCCAGACCACTAGCGGCAGCAGAGTTAAATACCTGCGGCATTTTCTCGAAAACTTCATTTACTGTAGTAAGGGCCATTTTTTCTCTCCTGTTTTAGAATTACGAATTTATCGGCCGCGCCCCATTCATAAATACTTGCAACAATCCTATGGCAATCCGCTGTTTTTGAGTCTTGCTTCTCAATGGCTGATTTTCAAGAACCATGGCCGATACAAAACTCTCAATAGCGCCCAAAAAAATGTATGTCAAATATCTAGCCTTGATATCAGTCCTCAAAATCTTTCCTGATTGCCCCACAGCCATAATCTTTTCGGTTCTAGACAAAAAAGCCTTAAACCAGTGAAGACGGGCTGGAGTTAAATTAGCGGCCGATCTTGATATTTCAGTGATAAAGATGTGAACCAAATCTGGTTTTTTCTGGTATTGCTCCAAGAAATAAGTCACAAGTGCGCCAAGTTGATCTTCTACGCTTTCCGCCTCATTATCCCATTTTTCCATCAAATTGAAAAGTCCTGTCCACCATTCTTTCAGAATAGCGTCGAATAGATCAGCTTTACTCTGAAAATAATGATAAACAAGGCCGTAAGAGATCCCTGCGGTCTGTGCAATATCTGTAATTCTGGCCTGATGAAATCCCTTTTCTCTGAAAACCCTACAAGCGGCGTCCAAGATTACAGTTTCCTTGTCTTTTCTCGAGTCACTGGTATGGTAAATATTGGCGCTCATGGCGAGAAAATATCAATATTTGATTGACCTGTCAATCAATTTGATACAATATCTTGACTCTCTGATTCTTGGGATTATAGTCCTGTTCAACAGGCGAGCCCATAGGAAGGTTTGTCCGGGACTTCAATTTGTAGGCCCCGGACAAGCTTTTCATGACAGAAATTTGTTGGTATGGGTGGCGTCTCAGGACCAAGATAGCGCTTTTCGCCCTATGTCTCTCCTGTATTGAACGCCTTCCCAACTAATTCGCTCCACGCCTTCGTACGCCTTTTGGATCGCTTCTGGTATATCTCTGCCCAAGGACGTTACACCGAGCACTCTACCACCTGACGTTACTACTCCACCCGAAGAACTGTTGGCGCCCGCAATAAAAACCTTAACACCTTGTACTTTCTCAGCTTCCTCTATACCTGATATTATCTTTCCTTTTGAATACGCCGCTGGATAACCTTGCGAAGCCATCACCACACACACAGAAGCGTCGTCTGCCCACTTTATAGACTCTCTGGAAAGCTTTCCTTCCAACGCGGCAAGCATTAGCGGAATGGGGTCGGTTTTCATCCGGACCAATAGAGGTTGGGCTTCCGGATCACCCAAACGGACGTTGAATTCGAGGACTTTTGGAACATCGTCCTTGATCATTAAGCCCGCATACAAAAAACCGACGTAAGGACGGCCCTCAGTAGACATGGCTTTCACTGTAGGCAACATAACCTCGTTCATGATCTTTTTATGAGCTGACGGAGTTACTACAGGAGCAGGAGAATAAGCCCCCATCCCTCCTGTGTTCGGTCCTTTGTCGTTGTCGGATATCGCTTTATGATCTTGGGAACTGGCCAGAGGCATAACGGTGATACCGTCTGTGAAGGCAATGAAAGACGCTTCTTCTCCTTCCAGACATTCCTCTACAATTACCCTTGCGCCAGCGGCGCCAAAGACTTTTTGTTTCATTATAAGATCTAGGGCAGCCAGAGCCTCTTCACGATGATCGCACACAAATACCCCCTTGCCTGCGGCAAGCCCGTCAGCTTTAACGACAAGGGGAAATTTCGTTGAGTTAACGTATTTCACAGCATGGTCAACATCACTAAAAATTTCAAAATCCGCGCTTGGGATACCGAATCTTCTCATTAATTCTTTGGAGAAAACCTTGCTCCCTTCCAATAAAGCGGCGGCCGAGGATGGTCCAAAGACCCTGAAGCCATTCTTGACGAACAAGTCGGTTAATCCTGCGACAAGCGGCGATTCAGGGCCAACAACCGTGAGGTCGGGTTTTTCGATTCTGGCCAATTCTAGCAGGCCTTGAACATCGTCGGACGAAACGCGCATGACCCGGCATTTAGGCTCTCCCGCAATTCCAGGGTTGCCAGGCGCGGCGATTAGTTCCCTCACCATGTCCGATTGAGCCATTTTCCAGGCTAGCGCGTGTTCACGCCCGCCTGACCCAACCAAAAGAATCTTCATTAGAAAAGGTCCCCTATTAGTCTATTTATTCCAAAGCCCTCTTTTGGAATTTTCGGCTTCTTGTTCAAGTTCTATGTAAGGTCTTACATCAAAGATTTTCTCTTCACGATCAATGGTCGCCAAACCCAGTCTAATCATTCGGGCAGTGATATCTTCCCCTGAAATATATGCGAAGCCCTCATTGGGTCCATTCCGACTTTCCCGTTCAATCTTGATTCTTACCCATTTGTCGTTCAACGTTTTAGTCAAGAAATCACGCGCCGCAGCTTCCTGAGAAGCCGGAATATGTAAGCCAATGAGTCTTACCTCAATTATCTTGCCTGAACCACGGAGCTTAAGCGTTCGACCATCTACAATTTGAGTCACCTTCCACAGAGGTTCTCCTCCTTCAGTGGGTGGGCGGCTAACCCAAAACAGGTAGCCAATCAGCAAAAGAAACAAAGCGCCGATTCCGGCCCATAGTCTCCATTCATTTTTCAATTTCAATTTGGCCATTTTTTATAAAGCCTCGTTATACATCGACTCTACCCAAAATCTTTTCAGATTCTAAAATGAAGACTTCTTCGGCTTTCGTTGAATCCGGTCCCACATACCGGTGATAGATTCTCCCGTCACTGGAAGCCCTATACAAAACGGTAAAATCATCGGCGCCCATTTTTATGAGTCGCACAAAAGACCCACGAACACCTTCTGTTTGTTTTAAAATCTGGAACATGCAAAGACTATAGCACACGATCAGACTTCTGGAAAACCCGTATAGTCCGAGGCGGCCCGGCGTCCATATTTCAGGCGTACAAAGTTATGCCATAATTGCTCTTTAGAAGATTCATACTTTAGTTTATTATAACTAAATAATAATTGATGGAGTAGACCTATTCAAAACATGAACACTGAAGTAATCATTGAAACAAGAGATCTGGGCAAAGATTATTACGATGGGGATCGTGTTATTCCCGCTCTTCGAGGCATAAATCTCAAAATATACAGGGGAGAGATAGTGGGTATTATGGGCCCATCAGGTTCAGGCAAATCAACCTTGCTTTATGTCCTGGGACTGTTGCATCCACCGACCTCGGGGGTCTATCTTTTTAAGGGTCAGAACATTTTGGAGTTTTCAAAAGAAGAACAGGCGCACTTTCGAAACAGGGAACTGGGATTTGTTTTCCAAAGTTGTGATCTTTTGGCCAACTCAACCGTTTATGAGAACTTGGAGTTGCCTTTGATATACGCTGAAGCCGACACCAATATCAGACGCGACAAAATCCTTAGAGCGCTTGAACGTGTGGGCCTGTCCCACAGGGTGGACCATTGGTCCAACAGGCTTTCCGGTGGTGAGCGTCAAAGGGCTGCGATAGCCCGTGCCCTTGTTAATAATCCTTCGCTTATTCTGGGCGATGAGCCGACCGGACAGCTTGACCAAAAGAATACGGACATTGTTGTTGAACAGCTAAGAAATATAGCCCGTCAAGGATTCACAGTTGTGCTGGTAACACATGAAGATGAAATAGGACGCGCTTGTGACAGAATCATTCGCATCAGAGATGGCATTCTGGTCTCAGATGGATTGGAAGCCCAAGCCGTTGGGTCTCCTCCGAAAATAGGTCCGGAGCCCACTGTTTCCATCACTTAGGGATTGAATGGCGCCTGAATTCGAAATTTACAAAACAGGCCACATCAGTATCCGGTGGCTATATTACTTCGCACAACCGCAAGAAGACTGGTTCGAATCAACATCTATCGGATAATTCATTAAAATCGATCCTCGATCGAGAGTTATCAGTCCGACAGATTCAAGCGTCCGTAAAATCTCTTCGCAGTCCTTCCAATCCATGGATAAGTATATCGGCAATATAGTCTTATGGTCACCTAGTTGTTTTTGCGCGTCGAGCGCGTACAGGGTCATAACGACTTGTTTATGTATAAGATCCAGATCAGGCTTTGCCATCAACTCCTGAATCACGGCATTCCCCATAATTATATCGCCTACGCTGGCAGTGCACATTGGAAATCTCCTGCTGAAAAATCATCTCAACTTTATCTTTCTTTGATTTAATCACATCGATGTATATTGCAATGGTTTCAATCAAACGCGTATCGCGCCGTTGCTCACAAATTCCTGAAATTCACGATAACTTTCAGGAGTGCCTATGTCAAAGAATGGTCCTTTCTGTTCAAGCCCGAACATTCGTCCGGTATTTGCCAGCTTCGGGAAAACTTCTGTCTCCATTGAAAACTGATTCTGTTCAGGTAGCGCGTCCATAAAAGATCTCGAGACCAACGAAACACCCGCATTGATCAGGCCCGGGTTACAAAAGTTCACGCTCTTTTCGTGGAAATTGATTACCAACCCATCGCTATTCACGCTAACCGAGCCATATCTACTTACATCAGCTACTCGAAACAGGGAAATAGTCACATCCGCGCCTCTGACTTTGTGAAACTCGTACAGCTCCTTTATGTTCACGTCCAGATAAGTGTCGCCATTCACCAATAATGTTGGATCAGTAGCGAACCTTTGCGCGTGCTTCACTGCTCCTCCAGTCCCTAATGGCTCCGTCTCATGAGAGAACATGATTTCCAGATCTCCAAATCTTGAATCATTGAAATGTTCTTCTATTGAGTCAGCCTTATATCCAACGAGCATCACAAATTTATGAATGCCTTTTGCAACGAGAAGACGAGTTAGAATTTCAAGGAAGGGCTGTCCTAAAACATCCGCCATGGGTTTAGGCCTGTCGGAAACAACTTGGCGGAGTCTCTTTCCTAGACCTCCCGCCAAAACAAACGCGGTAAAATCAAGACTGTTTTTTGGCATGAACAAATACTAAAATAGTCCGGGCTCACTGTGAATTAATTTTTTTACAATCACAGTTTGGGTTTGGTTTGACAGGGACAACGTGAAACTGGTTTTTCCAGACATCAATCACAAGTATACCGGGAATAGCGCTTTCAATGTCCCCTACCATAACCTTAAAGGCTTCCGTTACCTGAACAGACGCTACCAAAGACGCTACCGAGGACAGTACGCCTACCGTGGCGGCCCTGGCATGTCCGACAATACTCGAAGGGTCGGGCCATATGCAGCGCAAACAGGGGGTTCTTCCCGGAATGATCGTCATCACATTACCTACAGTCTCTACAGCGCCACCGAATATATATGGTATTTTAAGATCGACAATAGCATCGTTAACAATGAACCTGGTTTCTGAATTGTCCAGCGCATCCACTACTAGGTCAATTCCATCCAGCAAACGATAAATGTTTGTTTTAGCTATCTCCTGATTTATCGCGTCAATCTCGACATTTGACGCCACCGACAGCAGATTGATGCGGGCGGCGTGCGCTTTGGGAATCCCTAGTGAAACATCGATCTCATTGTAGAGTATTTGTCGGTGGAGATTGTGTAACTCCGGAGCGTCTTTATCAACGATTCTCAGAAAACCGACACCTGCCCTAGCCAGGAGAATACAAATCGTTGATCCTAAAGCTCCAAGTCCGGCAACAAGTACACGAGCTTTTTGTATCTTGTCCTGACCGGTTTGCCCAACCACCTCCAACAGAATATGTCGACTATAACGATCCGGTGTATCCTGCATTTGAAGCTCAGTAATCTTGAAGGTGGTTAGGAAGCTTTTTCAGGTCTTCCCACACGATTCCAAGCATATCAAAGAAACATGGTCCGAGCCACCCGAACAGGCTTAGCTAGCAAGTGTGGCTATCCTCGAGTCCTTTAAGAATCTAAACTACATATATAAAATATGTCAACGTCAAAGCAAGAAACCACATCAACTGACTACAGACAAAATGACGTAACAGCTACTAGGTTTAGCTTGATATTTCAAATGGTTGACCACGAATTGAATTTTGCCGGATAGATTTTGGAACAAGCGTATGCTATAAAATGGTCAGCTTGGAATTCGAGAGATCCCTGGATAATGAGATCGTACTTTCGCATAGTAGCTTTAATATTTTTTGCGCATTTGGGGCTTAGCGCATTTGATTGTGTAGAACCACAGGATTTCCCATACCTGGCACCGGTAGCCCCTGAGTTTGACGGGGGCGCCCAGATGAGAGGACCAGGAAAATCGCAGCCGCAAACAGGGATTGGGAAAATCGCCCCAGTTACCCCTGAGACCATGAAGAATTTTGGTTTCGGGCCTCCGACCGAAAGCGCTGAAGAGCAAGTCGTATCAAATCCACCCGCGCCCTCAAACTATTATCCGAATCCCCCGGCAAATGGGGCAAACCGGGTCCATACTCCACCCCGGTCGACAGTCAGGAGAGAACCGCCCCCAGTGGCAGCGCCCGCGCGCCAGAACCCCTCTGTTCAGCAACCGCAACAAATTGATTGTTCCCAGTATCCCAGGTTGATAGCAAGCTCACGGTCAGAAGCGGAAATGCAGGTTACGGCCCGATATTACCTTACTTGTCTCTTAAAACAAGGTTGGCGCATGGAAAATGCCCGGACACAAGTTATTCAAACAATTGAAGCCGCAGTTAGGGGCAATCGTTAATCACGACAACCGGCCCAGATCATTTAAATCGCTTCCGTCTCATTCTAAAGTTGATCCAAATATAATATGTGGTTACACCGACCAATATGAGCCAAACCAGTATCAGCCCAGTCAATTCTTTCTGATTGAAAATACCGGTCCAAATAAACCAGATGATCCCGGCTGTCCAGATAAGAATCCATAGTAATCCGTAATATGGACTCTTTATTTTTTTCATCCGAAGATTCCTTTAAGAAATGTTAGTTTTAACAATAGTTACTTTTCTAGAATTTAAGATCTCAATCTTGTGGTATTTATTTACCAGGTAGTCATCAATATAGATGGTTGACGCTTTAAAGGTCAACCTGCTGTTTACACGATCATTCGAAAATATAGCAAAAAAAGAAAAGGCCTGAATAGATACGGAGTCAAAGTGAATCTCATTTTCATAAATATCAATCATGACGTCGGATATGAGTCTTCTGAAAGCATTCCCATTTCCCTCAGCTATATACTGGCTGTTGCAGAAAAACACGGATCCAAAGGTATAATCCTGGATGATCTTCAAGACCGACCACTGAGCTTGTCGGAACTGGAATCATGGATACAGAAAGTCAAGCCCCTAATTATAGGGTTTACCGCGTATCAAAGTACAATGGAGCGCATCCGGTTTTATGCCCGCCACATAAAATTAAAACACCGGGAAATAATAGTAACACTGGGAGGGCCTCAGATTGTCGGCATGCCTTCCGGGGCCCTTGAAAGCCTGCCTGATGTTGACGTCCTTATACATGGTGAAGGCGAAGTTGTATTTCTAAACCTCATAAAGTCGATCGAAAGTGGCGTCGAACTGACTGGTGTAAAGGGGTTAAGCTATCGGAACGGGGAGAAAGTTTTTCGCAATGAGGATTCACCGGACCTCCCGGATGATCTGGACACTTATCCCTCGCCTTATCTGACCGAGATCTTGAATCTTCAGGGAAAAGATACTGCTATCATGCTTTCATCCCGGGGATGCAAACACAACTGTTTATTCTGCATAACTCCGAGTGTCTGCAAAGGACGCATCCGTTATCATTCGGTTGATCGAGTGATTCAGGAAATGGAATTTCTCAGCCAGCTCGGTATAAAGAGATTCTGGTTTGCAGACCCAAATTTCACAGAGAACAAAGCTCGTACTCTACAAATCCTTAATGAAAAAATTAATCGTGATATAACGACACCGTTCTGGCTACAAACCCGATCCGACCTCGTGGATGAGGAGCTGCTCAATGCGCTCAAGGCAGCCGGCGCGGATACCATAGCTTTCGGCCTGGAATCTGGCAGCCCTGAAGTGTTGAAAAAAACCAGGAAAGGTATTTCTTTAGAAAAGGTTGAACAAAACATAGCTTATGCTCAACAAATAGGATTGGGAACTGAACTCTTTACAATCTTCGGACTGCCTGGGGAAACGGTTGACGACGCAAGAGCGACGATCAGTTTTGTGAAATCGCTTAACATACCTGTAGAATCAAACTCGGGTTCTCAGCAGATGCAACTTTATTTTGGCTCAGCATACCAAAATAGATGCGCAGACTATGGCTTCCATCCCTTCAATAGATGGAAACCAAACTATCTTTCGATTGGCGACCAATACGAAACAGATAAAATGAGTTCTCCCGAGATTCGAAAAGTTAGAAACCTTTGGGCCCTAGCCAATGAACAGCTTAACCGGGATGTCTATTACAAACAGAGAGTTTTTGAAATACTGGACTTTCTGTTAAGTTCACGAGAAGACTTACAGGGTGAGCTTGATTATTACGTTTATGGCGTCCTCGCTTCAAACGCGATTGAGGAATTCGAATTATTAAAGGAATTTCTAATTGGGTTTAAGGACTTGACCAGGGACCAGGAATCTGTTCAAGAACTTATCTCGGGACTAATTTTATTTCATGAATCGGATGAACCTTCCGGGCCTTCTGACAGAATCATATTTGATTCAAGAAGTTATATTGGCGGGGTCCCGTTTACAGGCATTTCGGGCAAATATTGGGACGTGCTTTTAGGCAGAGGGTTATTACTGCCATCATTTGAAGAAGGATTGCTTGGATTGACAGGAGGGCAGGAAGCGCAATTCGAATTCAGTTTTCCAAATGACTATTTTCAGACTGAGTTACAAGACAAAACTGTTGAGATCCGGGCAAAAATTCACAAGATTTTCAAGACAATCCAACCTGAGTCCATCGATGATGTCCTGAGTCTATCTAAGCAAAACCATTACGACTTTCCGGACCTGGATTTCCTCAAAACAGAAAATGAAATTCTTTACTATCTTTGTCTCAGAGACGCTGATCCTCAGACATTGTTGAGGACTCCCGGTCATTTTCTGGCGCTGTCCCACATGTTTGCCAAGCTGGGCAAACTAAAAAGAGTGACAGAACTGGCTAATCTACTGCTAGGCAAACCTCATGCTCTTAACGCTATAGCCGATACCTTGGCGGCCTCCGGGAAATTTGATCTGGCGCTCAAATATTATGAGGCGATAGGAGCGGCCGTGCCGTCGAGCCTTTTAAAAAGGGTCCGGATCCTTCTCAAAATGGAGCTTCCTGCGGAGGCATATGAGCTTTTAAAACGTGCTCCCCATTCACAGGACCTGGACTATCAGGAAGCGCTGTTCGAATGTCTCAAATTTGCCACGCCGGAATCACCGAAACTGTCGTCTCTCGGGGATCAAGTGTTAAACTTGAAGGTCCGGGCCGCAATTGAAAGAGAATCTCTACCCAAACCTGGAAAACGATATCCAAAACCGATCGTTCATGGAGCGTCTCGTTTTAATCAGTAAAACGGGAAACACATAGGGAAGAATTTTCCAATTCAAGATCACAAGAATCTGGAGACAAAAGCATGGTCGAACAAAATGAGAAACTAAAGAAACTCGTCACTTATCATAAAGAAGGCGTTATCGGGTTTATAACACTCAACAGGCCGGAAAAACGCAACGCCATGAACGTTGCGCTGTGGGATTCACTGAACGACGCAATAGGAGATGTTGAGAAGGATCCAGAGGCTAGGGTCATAATTGTTAGAGGCGAAGGAAGGTCATTTTGCGCTGGTCTGGATTTGAGTCCTGAAAATGATCTGATTCCGATGATTACAGCTAATCCTTCAGCTAGTCAGAAAGTGACTTTTTACAAAATTGTCAGACGAATACAAGGTTATCATACAAGGTTGGAAAGGTTGTCCCAACCGACTATAGCATGCATCCACGGGCACTGTTTGGGCGCTGGTCTTGAACTTGCCTTATGTTGTGATTTTCGGTTGTGTTCCGGTGAGACACTTTTCGGACTTCCGGAAGCCACGCTGGCCATAATCACCGATGTGGGCGGACTTCAGCGTTTACCAAGAGTAATCGGTCAGGGGCACGCCAGGGAAATTGCGTTTCGAGGTCATAGATTTGACGCTCAGCGCGCTCTTGATATCAGCCTCGTAAATTATGTATACCCCGATTACAAGACACTGGAAGCCGAGACCATAAAAATAGCTCAAGAGATAGCCGACAACCCACCTTTGGCCGTACAGGGGGCCAAGGACGTGTTTCTTTATAACCAAAACGTCCCTATTGACCAGGCTCTCGATTTCAATGCGGCTAGATCATCCATGATAATGCCGTCCGAGGACATCTTTGAAGCTTTTGGCGCTTACATGCAAAAGAGAAAGGGCAATTTTAAGGGCGCTTAGGATCCAACAAGAAAATTATAATATTGAACTTTTTCTTTGTCATACATTTAACCAGGAGGCCAGATTGATAACTAAACTTTTTGAACCAATAAAAATAGGACCTGTTGAACTCAAAAACCGGGTCGTCATGACAGCGATGCACTTAAACTATTCACCCAATGGTCTGGTCAATGATCA
>JARLHM010000017.1 GCA_031292235.1 Syntrophaceae bacterium
AACCTGGCTTTCAAATCTATCCGGGAGGTTGAGCAGGCTTTATGTAGGGAGATTGATCGTCTTCAAAACGACCCAGACCGGCTTCGCTCCCTAACAAATTTTCCTTACCTAAGAATTCCTTGTTAGACTGCACAGTGGTATCAGGGGGAAGTTAAGATCTAAGGGCGAAGAATTATATCGCGCGATTCAAGGCTTTTTTGAAGATCATCATCGCTGGTTGCTGGAAAAGATGCTTGCGCCAGTATTGTTTTTTGTATGGGTCTTCTCTGTCATTTCGACCTTTGGGGGCAATTTAGAGAAATTGTTGACAACATATATATTTTGGGTATATTAAATATACCATGGAGTATGAGTTTGAAAGGTAGAAATATATGAAAGCTCGTGAGTTTGACAAGAAATTTGATGAAGGTGGAGATATTTCCCAATATATTGATATCTCCAGAGCGAGAAGGCCGGAACAGAAACAAAAAAGGGTAAATGTAGATTTCCCTTTGTGGATGATTCAGCTACTGGATAAGGAAGCAAGGCGTTTGGGTGTGGCACGACAATCAATTATAAAGCTTTGGATAGCGGAGCGACTTGAAAAGGCATCTTGAATGTGTTGTGTGCCCGACGCCGCTATGTGTCATTTCGAACGAAGAGGAAATCTATTTTGGCGGGAGATACACGCATTGCCGGCCATATAGGTAAACAGCGGATGCTAAGATCTTTCGTCGCAAGGCTCGCTCGAAATGACAATCATCTGCAAGTACCCCAGGGACTGACCTCACAACCTCGAACAAGAAGGGTTCCCGGAAACATTACCCTCTTTATTACCCTCTTTCAAGGGTAATACCTTTTTCCCAGATAGCGCCGGGTCCGCGCCCGAGGCACTTTACACGGCCGGTTTTCTGAAGATTGCGAAGGACCTTCCGGATCATGTCCCTACTAGCGCCAGGGCAGGCGGCCTCCAACCGGCTCAGCGTGAAGGAGCCTAATGTAGAGTTTATAGCCGCTTCGATCATCTCTGTTTTTGCGCCACGAGGGGCACCGATACTTCCTAAGCGTTCCTCGAATTCTCGATACGCGGTTTTAAGAATGAACAGGACATAGTTGATGTAGGGCCACGGGTTGTGCTTGCATTCATGCCATCCAATTGAACTTTGTTCAAGGGTTTCGTAATATCGATCCTTGTTTTGCTCAATTATTCGTTCAAGACTGATGTAACGTCCAACTTCATAGCCGAGATGGTAGCACTGCAGCAACAGAAGAAGTCTCGACACACGGCCGTTTCCGTCGCGGAACGGGTGGATACAAAGAAAATCCAGGTTGAAACCTGCCATAACGATCAAAGGATGTATGCAGTGATCTTGAAGCAGTCTGTCCCAAAGTTGGACCAGTTCAACGGTGAAATCCCGAGCTTTGACCGCTGGAACTGTTTTAAACCGGACACGAGATGATCCGTCCTCGTATCGTTCTATGATATCGCTATTCTTTTCCTTGTAATGACCGGCATCCCAAATCTCACCCTTGACAAGGAGATGAACTTTCAGAATAGTCTTTTCGTCAACAAGCAGTTGTGAGCCGTCGCCATGGATTAGACGAAGGGCTTCCCTGTACCCTCGCACTTCTTCTTCATTTCGGTCGCGAAGGGTGGGCTTACCAAAAACCACAGTACCAATACGCTGTTTGTCAATTTCTACCCCTTCCATGCGGGTAGATGAAACAGCGCTTTCGATCACAGCATGTTCACGCAAAACACGTAAACGTTGCGGCGATTGGCGTGTGAAGAGTTCCTGCTTACCTTTCGCCTCGCCCAAGTCCGCCAGGCGCCAGGCAGTTGAACCCGGGATCATCTGAGGTTTAGTCTCTAGCAGCCGGAGTGTCATCATGTGGCGAAGCCCCATCCATGTATGGAATAGTTCACAGAGAGGTTGATGTTCTTAAACTCTCTCAAAATATCTGTTGAGCAAACAACCATTCGCAAATCTTGTCGACTGAACTCCAGCCAACGATCACCGGTTCCGTTCATAGACAATTTCCCCCTTCATTACGACTTCATCTCTGAAAAAAGTATTTAGTATAACTCTTTTCTCCTAAACGTTCCATAACAAGAAACACTTCTTGCTTTGTTGACATTTGACAAACCGGCGGGGCAAATCGGATGCGATCTCTAGGGCAGGGCCATGCCATTTCGACCTCGGGAAATCTTGACGCTTGCCCCAAAATAATTAATACTAACAAGAAGAGATCAAGGGGGTAAGGAGATAATTTATGAAGAACACACTAATTAATACTCGGGTCAGAAGCCTGGAAGAAATGATGGCTGATCTTATAGCGACGGTCGAGCAAACATGGCTTGAGATGCGCGAATTTAAGGACGAATGGCGGTATCAGGCCGAGGAATCAAAAAAACAATGGCAGGCCGAGATGCGGGAATTCAGTGAACGATCGGAAAGAAATACAGAGCGGTTCAGACAATCGTTGGAAAACGATACAGCCAAGTTCAAGGAGGAGACGAGCGCGCTGTTTGACAGTATGGAACGCGATACCGTCAAATTCAAGGAATCAACAAACGAGATCCTGGACCGAATGGAACGGGAGAATGCCAAGTTTAAAGAAGATTCTAAACTGGACCGTCGCGAGTTAAACAAACAGCTTGGCGAAATAGCCAACAAGCAGGGCCGCATGACCGAAGATCTGGTAGCCCCGAACATTTGCCGTATCCTTCGGGAAGTTGTTCGATGCCCTCGAAGGTTTGAATGTGGGTCTCTGGTACGGCCTCGCCGCACTCATCCGCTAGACAAGAGTCGCTTGAAGGAATTTGATGTTATAGCCGATTGCGGCGATTACGTTCTCGTTAATGAAACCAAGAGCAATCTCGGGCCGGAAGATATCGGCAAACTGATGGATACAATTGAAGAAGTCCGGGAATATTTCCCGGAGTTCAGAGACAGGAAGTTTATTGGTTCACTAGCCACATTGTATGCGGAAGAAAGCCTGATTAAATTCGCCTCCCGTAAGGGTATCCTTGTTTTGGCCGTGGGCGATGAACTCATGGACGTCAAGAACGAACCCGGGTTCAAAGCCGCCATATTCTGATTCAGCCGGAACGGCCTCCCTGCTGTTCATTAATGATGTCATTTCGACAACCGTAGGGGCAGTCCGGCGTGTCTGCCCTGATTTGGGCATCGTCATTTCGGTACTACCACCAATGTCATTTCGACCTCGGGAAATCTATTTTGGCGAAAGATACACGCATTGCCGGCAATATAGGTAAACAGCGGCTGCTAAGATCTCTCGTCGCAAGGGTTTATGTTTTTGACAAACTGCATTTTCCCCTTAAAACAGTGAGTATCAATTCCTCTCTAAAGGCGTCTGACCAGAGAGTTCCCATATGTGTAAAAACTTAGCCGCTTTGATTCTTGGCATCGGTGGTCAGGACGGGTTCTTTTTAAGCCATCTGTTGGCCAACCGGGGATATTCCATAACAGGTTTTCTATTACCCAGAGATATGACAGCGCCAACCGTGCCTCATCTTCCTAACGGTAATCTGAAGCTTGTAGACACGGGAATTTGTGACTACTTGTCACTGCGGCGTATTGTGGCTGACGACAAACCGGGCTTCATCTTCAACTTCGCTGGTGTAAGCTTTATCCCGTATTCATGGGATGCTCCCCGGGAAGTTGAGAAGACGAATGGGTACGCTGTCGGGGAGATATTGCAAATCATTCGTGAAGAGAGCCCGAAAACACGATTCTTTCAGGCTTGCAGCAGTGAGATGTTTGGTCATAATCCGAAACAGTCGCCTCAAAATGAGGACACACCTTTCAACCCGGATAATCCTTATGGATCTTCAAAGGTGTTCGCATATCATTTGACCAAGAATTACAGAGAAAAGTTCGGGATTTTCGCTTGTTCGGGAATATTGTACAATCATGAATCAGAATGGCGACCGCCTCGATTTGTTACCCGCAAGATAACATCAGCCGCGGCGTCAATCAAATTGGGGAAACAGGATAAATTGGAACTTGGGGCGTTGGAAACTGTGCGGGACTGGAGTTACGCAGGCGATATCGTCAACGCCATGTGGCTGATGATGAATGCTGACAAACCGAAGGATTATGTGCTGGCTTCGGGTAAGCTGCACGCTGTAAAGGATGTTTTGGAGACTGCGTTTGGTCATGTTGGACTGGATTGGCGAGATTATACGCAGGTGGAAGAGTCCCTCAAAAGAGAGCCTGAAGGTCTGCCCCTGTGCGGTGACCCATCGAGAGCGCGGGAGGAATTGGGTTGGCAGCGGAAGATGAATTTTGAGAGCATGATCAGGATGATGGTGGATAAAGATCTGGAACGGCTGAGGGCGTGAAATGACAACAGGGGAAGGTCGCTGTCAATCATTATCAGGGACTTTATTAAGCCTGATAATGAAATCAATGAATATGTGAAGATCATTCTGTACTGTTGCCGAATAAAACGTATGCAAATTTAGCGCAACCCCATCCAAATAGCCATCATCCAGACTAACACGATATTTGTCGACCAGAGCCTCGGCTCGGCCGACTATCGCTTCCAGGTCCTCCAAGGACTGTTCAATGCGTCCGACCAATGGTAGAAGGCTATTTGTCACAGATCAATTCCTCCCTTGAGTATAACACGCCGCAATGATTCAGGAGCTTCTTCAAACATTACCAGGTCAATCGAAATTGATGGGTCAAGCGCCTGCAATTGGCCAACAGAGCGGAAGTATACATCGGGACATAATCCCCATACCACCAGGTCCACATCGGACCCGGGGTGAAATAGCTCTCCTTGCGTTACTGATCCAAATGCGACGACCCTCTTGGCCCCAAAACTGTTCCGCAGTAATTCAGCCGCTGTTCTTGCAATTTCCCAGGCCCTGTCATGACGTCGCTTCAAAGCCGCTTTGCGTGCGCCTTCTCTCTGTTTGGAGCGCAAAATGTAGGGGGAAATATCTATTTGCATGTCGTAGAGATGATATAATGGTCCGGCGCCTTTGACAAGCCGAAATAGTTTCTTGAAATAGGGGGTTATTAGTGGATTTGAAATTAGGCGGTGGATGTAGGAATTTTTTCTTGACACTTCACTGCCTTTTGTTGCTAGATATGAGCATATAGTCCAGAAGCTAACGGAACACGGTGAAAACCCGTGGCGGTCCCGCCGCTGTAACCGGTTACGAATCCCGTATATCCACTGTCAGGTTCAAACCTGGTGGGAAGGATGGGAGGAGGATGACCCGGGAGCCAGAAGACGAGTTGCTGGGCTAGGGTAAACTGATGGAAAAAGCAGCCCTGCACCTTCAAAGGTGTTAGGGCTTTTTTATTTGGTCTATAGCTCTTGGCCGTGAAGACGGCCCAGCATAACCATTGAAAGGAGGTGATCTTTGAAATGAAGGACGTTATCGCCTATCGCAAGAACTGCTCGGCTGACGGGACAGGACTGTCTCATTACATCATGATCGTCGCGAAACCCAAATGATGCGACAATGAACCAGTGGGGCGCTTCTTACGGGACGCGCCCCGCTAATCAGACTTGATTAGACCCAGACATCCACCAGGAGATATAGTGATGGAACTTAACGAGCAAACAAAGAAATTCGGTTTTTCAAGCGGCTGCTATTCAAACACGGGCGCAGGTCCTACGATGCAGTTCGTAGACATCGGACACCAGGACTATGTCGCGCTTATTGATCCGGACACTGCGTTTTGGTCTCTTTTGAAAAAGGACAAAATAGGGGACGCTCTTGCCGATTCCAGTGGGCTCATGCAGGAATTTCACAAGAAACGGGACGATTTTGTTAAAGAGATAGACAACCTGAGATTTGGTCTTAAACCTTCAGCCGTTTATTTTAACCCTACGGAACGATGTAATTTGAATTGTTCTTACTGCTACATCCCCGAAACGATGAGACAGGGCGGTGTTCAGATGTCAGAAGAACAATTGATTTCAGCTCTGTCCATTCTCAAGGACTTTTTCAACAAAACTCTTCCCGAGGATAGATTGCCTCAGATCATTTTTCACGGCTCGGAGCCAATGCTGGCTCGTGAAGCTGTGTTTGCGGGTATTAAGAAATTTAAGAATGATTTCCTGTTCGGCGTTCAAACAAACGGAACGCTCCTTGACGAAGAATCTATCTCTTTTCTGACTTCCGAGGGCATTGGGATAGGCTTGTCGCTTGATGGGCACGAAGCCTCGATCGCTAATTCAACTCGAAAAAACTGGAATGGCGAAGGGTTTTTCGGCAAGGTCACATCCGTATTGGAAAAACTCAAGGGCTATCCGAATTACAATCTGATCTGCACGGTCACTCAGCAGAATATGACGAGTCTCACTCAAATCGTAGATTTTATGCATGAAATGGAAGTTCCTATCGGTATGCTAAACCCTGTTAGATGTACCAGACAGGGCGCCCGTGAGATCAAGCCAATGGATAGCGACATGTGGCCTCATTATAGGGCGGCGCTAGACCGGACCCATGAACTGTATAAAAAGACGGGTCGAAAACTCGTGATCGCCAATTTCGCCAATGTTCTTGTCAGTGTCGTCGCGCCGTCAGCGCGCCGTCTGATGTGCGACATTTCTCCATGTGGAGGGGGTAGGTGTTTCTTTGCGGTCGGCGCTAAGGGTGATCTGTTCCCTTGCAGTGAGTTTGTGGGCGTGCCTGAATTTAATGGCGGCAACCTATTTAGCGGAGACATTGCGGAAATACTGGAGACAGAGGCGTTCAAGCTGGTTACAGGCAGAAAAGTGGAAAATATCAAACCCTGTTCGTCTTGCGCGGTACGTCATTTCTGTGGGTCTCCGTGTCCAGCGGAGGCATATGAGATCAACGGGGGGATGAACCATCCCGGCGCTTTCTGTGAATTATACGAAGAGCAAGTCCGATATGCCCTGAGGCTAATTGCCGATGGAAAAGAAAACGATTACCTGTGGGAAGGTTGGGACGAGAATGTTTCAACTTCAGTGGAGATCACTTCATTGTAAGAAGTCCTATATCACTGTGTTAGGTGCTTGCGGACGGCGAATGCGAAGGTTACGGTTGACAGCGTCAGGCCGATGAAAAAAAGTTTCCATTGGAAAGGATTTGGGAACCCCCCTGCCATGATGTTTTTGTAGTCCCAGCAAAAAGACACTATCACTATAAATCCACCAAAGGCTATCAAGATCCAGTCTCTCCATGTCATCAGGAGAGGCTGGCCTTTGTCCTCGAAACCAAGCACAATGAGGCCGACAATTATTAGCCCGAGGGAGATGATCACTGGGGCCGCAACCGGAGAAACCCACGGGACAGGTAGAAGGAAAAGTAGGTCCCAGGTCACTAGACCGGCGGGCCAATCCAGTAATACTTTGAGCCAAACGTAATAAAAGATGTCCCATACGCCGAACGCGATCATAAAATACGCCCACGCTTGACGCCTGTTCCGGGCCGCGGCGATTGCGATAGTGGCAAGCATGACCAGAGTGAAGAATTCTCTAACAACTTCTATTTCGAGTCTATGGATGTGCTCAGGGCCCATGCTCTGAAATTGGGCAAGGGTTTGGATAGGAAAGTGGAACCCTCCATCCGAGATTGGGTAATAGATTGCTCTCAGGTATTCGACTACGGAGGCTTCTACAAATCCGAACGCTATTCCCCAGATAATTACGACCGCTGCTTTTTTCAAATTCAAGATTACCCCCATTTACTTGTAGTGTAATTGATGGATTCTAATCGTCGCAACTTAATTTTTGTAGTTTTCATGGTCAAACGAAAACGAAATAAAAAATTCCAGGCTGAATTTTGATTGACTATGTATTATTGGTACTATATATTTAAAGAGAAGCTTAACTTGTATTGCTCCAGTCGACCTGATTTTCAGGGCCCACGGGTGTTATGCGAGAATTAAGAATGTAATGCGTGCGGCCCGTGCGGTGGATAACCTCTCTAAATATCCAGTCGATTTATCCCCGATCACTAAGACCCGCTATCCATCAACCCAAACGCACTCTCACTAAAATGTGTCAGGCGATTTTCCAAAAGGAGCTAGAGAATGAGTATTAACATTTATGTCGGTAACCTGTCCTTTGATGCCAACGAAGGCGAACTAAAAGGTCTATTTGAAGAGTACGGGGCGGTGGATACCGTCAAGATTATCTCTGACCAGTTTACGGGTAGATCCAGGGGATTTGGATTTGTTGAAATGCAGAACCGTGAAGAAGGCCTGAAAGCGATCAAGGAACTTGATTCCAAAGATTTCGCAGGCCGCGCTCTGAAATTGAACGAAGCGCGCCCCAAAACCAGTGGTGGCGGCGGTGGCGGTGGCGGCGGTGGCCGTCGGGACAATAGAGGCGGCGGCGGTGGTGGCGGTTCACGCTGGTAGTGCCGGTTTTGTTGATTTATATCAATAACAAATAAAATGAGAGCCTGCTTCGGCAGGCTCTTTTTTTGTCGTAGTCAGGAGCAATGCATCGTCTAAAGTTTGCTTTGACTATGGTTTAATGTTCAAAAGCCGCATAGGTCGCTCCACCATAGGGAAATACCCAAACAGAAGCTGAACTGGGGGCTTTCGATTTAGCCCATTTGATTATGGATGGGATGTCAGTAAAACTGCGGGCAATACCCATCCTGGCGCCAATATCGGCGGGGAGAAGATGGCTATCACTGAAAATTGAGATGTGATTCCTTCTAAGCATCTGAAGAGCGAAATGTCCTATGAAGACTTCTTCAACAGGCTCATCCCTTTTTGCCTTTTTCACCAACGGAAGCAATCTTGTTTTCCCGATTACCTTTAAAAGTGTTCGCATAACAGGGTAGGGGAGTGTCTTCTTTGCCAGAGGCATTTCTCCCAAACCATTCAATGATCGAGCGAACCCCATCATTATCCCCCCGGGTTTTGACGCATACAAGGTATTCCCAATACATTTTACAGACTGACGCAGGTCAGCGTCCATTGGAAAGGAATTGGTTATCACCACGTCAGCCTGTTCAGGGACTTCCAGTCTAACGGTATCCTCAAGAAAACGCTCTCCTTCTCTTTGAGCCATGATTGGGGCGCCACAGAAAAACTTTATGGGCTTCGCTTGTTCATTCATTGCCGCGTTCACTATGAACATGTCGCGGCGCAAGAGAAGCGCCCCTTCTTCGAGATCCTGTCGCATAGGCGAATTTTCGCCACGTGTTCCGACGTAGTTGAAATGCTCGGGATCTACACCTTGAAGGTGATTTCGCCCGATTGTCTCAGCGCCGGCGCAACCAGGAATGATCATCTTTAAGCCACCGCCAAAGCCCAGTAGCAGGTGAGGTTCAATAGCCCCAACACACACAATAAGGTCAGCGTCCAGCAATCTCCTGTTAAGAAATACTTTCGTTCCTCTTGAAGTAGTCCCAAGATTTGCAATACTTGAGGATTCATAGCCGTTGTGGCAGGTCCATTTGTAGCTGGCCATTATCTCGTTGCCCAGCTTATTCGCCACTTCATCCGGTCTACTCGCGCGATGAACGCCAGTAGCTATTAGGAATTCCACACACTCTTTGGACACTCCCGCGGCCGACAACTCATTGATTACGGCGGGCAGGAAACTCTCGACCGGAGTTGGCCTGGAGTGGTCGTCGACGACAACCAAAACCTTCTTTCCTGAAAGGTCCCTTGACGCGAGACGCTCAGCGCCTATTGGCGACATAATCGCGCGAGCGCAGGCTTCCATTGGTTCAATGGCGCCTGACAGGCCCTTCGGTTTTAGCTCTCCCATGATTCTCCATTTTGCTGGGAGGCCAATGCTCAGAGGATCTTTGCCCCAAGGTATGTGAACTGATTGCGTCATGGCGCCTCACGAACCGGATTGTGCCGCTTATGAGTGTCCACAGCTATTTTCACGACAAATAGGGTCGTCGACTATTCTAACAGACTTTGTATCCGCTTCAAAAACTTCCTGAGCTTAAAGCGTATCAAGAAACACGTCAACTGATCCACACTCTTCACCTGAGGTAAAATTGATGAACGGCTTCTGACACAATTGCCACGTCGTCCGGCTCCATTTCAAAGTACAATGGTAGTCGCAACAACCGGGAGCTTATGTCATCAGTTACCGGCAGATCATCAGACATACGTCCGTATTTTTTACCCGCTGGTGATGAATGTAAGGGCACATAATGGAAAACCGCCATGACGCCTTGTCGCGCAAGGAAATCAATCAACTTACATCGTTCGCTGGTGTTAGAAGTCAAAATGTAGAAGAGATGGCCGTTTGAATCTGAATCAGGCCCCGGAGCTTGAGGCAATTTGATAAAACCGGAATCCTCCAAAGGTTTCAGCGATTGTCTGTATAAGGAGACTAAACGTCGACGTTTGTCAACAATTTCATGAGCATACTCAAATTGGGCCAATAAAAACGCCGCAGCGATTTCACTAGGCAGAAAAGAAGATCCAAGCTGAACCCATGTATATTTGTCAGTATGACCTTGAAAAAAGGCCTTCCTGTTCGTCCCCTTTTCCCAGACAATTTCCGCTCTGTCTACAAGTTCTGGTCCGAGGTCCTTATTGACCAGAAGGGCCCCGCCTTCTCCGCTGATAACATTTTTGGTCTCATGGAAACTTAGGCAGCCAATGTGACCAAGGGCGCCCAGAGACTTCCCCTTATACGTTGAAAGCAATGCTTGGGCGGCGTCTTCAATCACGACTAATCCAGAGTCCATGGCAATACGAAGTATTTCATCCATTGCGCATGCGACTCCTCCATAATGGACCGGGACGATAGCCTTGGTCCTGGGAGTTATGGCGGGAAGGATTAGGGTTTCATCAATGTTCAGAGTGTCAGGGCGGATGTCTACAAAAACCGGCCGGGCGCCTCTAAGAGCGAAAGCGTTTGCCGTGGATACGAAGGTAAACGACGGCATTATAATTTCATCTCCGGACTGCAAATCACATAGAATAGCCGACATTTCCAGTGCCGCTGTACATGAATGTGTCAGGAACGCGGCGCCGGAACGCAAATTATTTACCAGCCACGACTGGCATTTTTGTGTGAACGCGCCGCCGCCTGAAGTGTGGCCGTTCGTGATAACGGCCTGTTTAATATAGCTAAGCTCATTGCCCGCTATGAAGGGTTTGTTGAAAGGAACCCTAAACCTTGCGCCATCAATCATTTGCCCCCCCAATACTTCAGACGGATCTTCTTGTGTTGACTGGTAAGTCGGTAAGACGTGAACGCGGACGTGGACGTCTCGGCGTGGATGTGATTGACTTAAACATTTTCCCCCATCGACGCGATGGAGGTAACGTGTGGGATGTCCGTAAATTCAAGTGCATAGTTAAGAACGAATTGCTGATAACGAAACCTTCATCCAGCAAGACTTTGTGGACTGGTCCATTTTCCAACAGTACGTTAGTCACAATTTCAGTAGCCCCATCCTTCTGGAAGATGGTTTTTACAGAGCGTATTATTCCTCTAAACACCCCATTACGTCTATATTCCGGGATGATACCCGAAAGCAGTCCCCTGTAAACAGTTCCGGCTTTCTCGGCGGCGAAGAACCCGCACAGAATTTCGTGATAGAAAAACAGGTGGCATGTTTTGTCTGCGGATGTGACGCTCGATCTTACCCATTCCTGGTAGGCGGGGATCAAATCAAATCCCTTGAGGCGAGGATTACGACTGTAATGATTCTTGTAATCGGAAAAAGAGTACATGACGATGTGGTCTAGGGCGTCAATGTGCGTTTCTTCAGCCTCGAGCACGCCAAGATCAAAATGCTTCTGATTTCCAGGAACAGATATTTGTTCCAGATCAATCCTGTATTCAACAAGACAATCTCCGAAAATAACTTCAGGAAATGACCTGTAAAGGGCGTTAACAAGATCAACCCTGTGAGAGGGGAACCGGACAATAGCCAGATCAGGGTAATGTAACTCAATCAGTTTCTTTAGTCGGCCGATGCCTGAACTGGTGATCGTGAAGCGTACGACCCTCTTGTTGAAGCGATTGGATTCTGTTGGAGAAAATAAGGCTGTTATACCTTGCTTACCGTCGGCCGAATCGGGTTTCATTCAGTTCCCCCCTTGGTCGGATATATGGTGGTTTCTTTACTGCGATTTCACGGACAATGTACGGAGGCCGTCCCTCCTTGTTGGGAGATCTCCTATAGTTGAACCTGAACAACATGGTTGTAGAAAGAGCAAGCAATTTCATTACGTTGTAATTAGATTTTCCATAATGACGCCTGTCATGTCGCACTTTAATGTGAGCAAAGTTATTGGTGTTCCAACTGAGTATCGCATCGATCGACACCGAGGGGCCTTGCAAGTCGTGGAAACCACCAATTACATCCTTTCTAAAAGCCCTGAACGCCGAGAGAATTGTACCTCTTTGGATCCTGAAAAGGACCATGCCAACCCATTTGAGGAAAACTGAACCCAAGATTCGAGCCAGTCCATGTTGTGAAGCGACAGGCACGCCGTAAACGACATCGTACCCTTCATCCAGTTTTCCCAGGAGTTTGGGCAGTTCTTCCGGTGGGTGCTGCAGGTCATCATCCAATGTGATACATGTGTCGAACCTTGCGAAACGTATCCCACATAGCAAAGCGTTGTGTTGGCCAAAATTTCTTGAGAGGTCGAGACCAACGATCCTGTCATTTGTTGAGGCAAGCTCGCGTATGACCTCCCATGTCTCGTCACCGCTTCCATCATTGACCAGCACCAGTTCAAGATCGTAGCCCATGGTATCCATGGTCTCAAAGATCCGTTCGGTCAGGATGCTCAAGGTCCTGGAACTATTGTAAGCCGGAACCACAATCGATATCCCCCGCATAGTGAGCTGCCTTACTTTTCAGAATTTGGGCGGAATAAAATAGTTATCGTAAAGTGCCAGTGTTTCCAGAATATGGCGCGATACAAAGTTCCCCAATCAATTTATTGAGTATCTTTATCTATTATTTATTAGAAATACTAAAAAAAATCAACCAAAAAATTCACGTCGCTAAACAACGAGTATTGAAACCTTTTCTGGCCCATGCACACCAATTGTTAATGTCAACTCAATGTCGGCTGTTCGGCTTGGCCCTGTTATCAGTGTGATGTTGGTGGGGAGAGTTTTTCCTAGACCGGCGAAAAATTCGTCAAGAGACATGAAAATATTATCAGCCGATAAGATTGCGATATGATGGGCCGGTAGCAGACTTGCCTGAACGGCTCTACCATTTGCGCTTGTAACTACTACGCTGCCTGTTTCGGCTATCCCTGCGACACTTTCTTCAACTGCGACGGTGGCATCCCTATACGCGTCGACGCGACGCTCGGTGTCAATAGTAGCCGACTTTTCAAGTTCCGAAATTCCTGGACAATATATAGCGGACTCATTGGCTAAGATCTCGCCTAAAACTTCATTCATATGAGTAATCCCGTTAACGCGTATCGGCCTGGCAGCGACTTTAGCCGAATTTTCCATGAAAATGCGCACCGCTTCTTCGTTTTTCACGAGAACCTCCGTCTAAATGTTCTATTAGTGGGTTTGGGAAGACGGTTCACCGTCAAAGGAGATAAATATCCAGCTAGTGACCATAAGGCCCTCGCCGAGGTCTGACCGGCCTGGAAGATGTGCGCATGCTTGGCGGCTATGCCAAAACCGGCCATGCCAAGACTTTCCACAGTCTGGTTGTAACCTTTATCCACTCTCATTTCGCGCAATTCGTAAAGAAGTTTCAACAATGGGACTTTAACCGGGCAGGCTTCTGTGCAAGCCCCGCAGAGAGTTGTAGCGTCAAGCAATGGATGAGCGTTCTCAATTCCATTGAGGAGTGTGCTCAGGATTACGCCCATGGGACCAGGATAAGTGGAGTCATACGCGTGGCCTCCAATCATGCCGTATACCGGACAAACATTCATGCATGCCCCGCATTTGATACATTTTAGGATCTCCCTGTATGGGCCCTTGGCTATTTCAGACCTTCCATTATCGAGCAAAACTATGTGAAGCTGTTTAGCTCCTGTGGCTGCGCCCGGCATCCTGGCGCCAGTAATAATGGACAAATAACTGGTAAGTGTCTGCCCAGTGGCGGAACGTGGCAAGAGCCGCATCAACAGTGGAAGGTTTTCGATCGATGGAAGCGCCTTTTCAATAGATGTCACGACTATGTGCAAAGGCGGTAAGGTGGTGACCATTCGACCATTTCCCTCATTGGTAAAAAGCACGATACTACCGGTATCTGCAATGTAACAATTTGCCCCTGAAATAGCGGCGTCTGCCGTCAGGAATTCCTGTCTCAGTATTTTCCTGGCGGTGTTGGTCAGGACAGTGGGATCGTCACTAAAATCGCAACTTAGTTTTTCACAGAATAGTCGACCAATTTGCTCACGACTCTTGTGAATAGCTGGGACTATAATGTGCGACGGTGTTTCCCCCGCAATCTGGATGATATATTCCCCGAGGTCCGTCTCGATCACTCGAAGGCCCAGATTTTCAAGGTGTTTGTTCAGGTGAATCTCTTCCGTCACCATGGATTTCGATTTTACGATATTCTTTGCGCCGTTGTCTTTGAGGATGGCGCCGATTAAATCCCTGGCGTCTCCCGCTGTTTTGACCCTGTGGACTATGGCGCCTCGCTTTGTCGCATTTACCGCGAATTCATCTACATAGCCCTTGATGTCGCCGATTACGGTCCTTCTTAATTCAGAAGCCTGTTCGCGCCATTCTTCAAACGGTATCCCAACAATTGCGTCGCTCCGCTTCTGTCTGAACGACTCGGTAGCATGGCGCATAGCGCGCCTCAACGTTGGGTTCTCGATCGCCCGGCGAGCGTTATCCCTAAAGTTTATTAATTGACCGGCTCCTCTCTTCATAGCGCCTCCGCCAAAACTACCGCAAGATGTTTAACTTCAAAACCCGCGCCCCTGCGCTTTGTCGCATCCATGATGTTCATCAGGCACCCATGATCACAGCCAGTAACAATGTCCGTTTTCGTTTCCAGAATGGAGTCGACTTTGTCGTCGGCCAGAGCCATTGAGATTTCCGGCATTTTTCCCATGAAAACGCCGCCAAAACCACAACAGCGATCCGCATTCTTCATAGGGACGAACTGCGCTCCGTTTATGGAGTTCAGCAGTTCGATTGGTTCAGTTCTGACACCGAGTTCCCGTGTTAATTGACATGAAGCGTGATAAGTTATCTTCCCACGCCCGTTTGGAAACCCTGACTCGTGAGCTTTTAGGACATGAACCAGAAACTGGGAGAATTCAAAGGTTCTCCGAGCTACCGCTTCAGCTTTTCTAAACATCTTGGGGTCATCCTTAAAGAGATCCGGGTAATGGTTCTTTACCATTGAAGCGCATGATCCCGATGGGATGACAATCGGGTCGGTTCCATCAAAAACTGAAATGAAGTGCTCCGCCGCTTTCCTGGCTTCTTTTCTATAGCCCGCGCTGTTAGGGGGCTTCCCGCAACACGTTTGCTCTTTAGGGTAACCGATATCGACCCCGTAATGTCGGAGAAGTTTAACGACCGCTTCTCCTGTTTCAGGAAAGAATGTATCAACAAGACAAGTAGCAAAGAGCTGAACTCTCATTTTCTTACCTCAGTTTTTGGAACCGGCCCGACGGTATCGACTCTCTATAAACTAACATTCCGAGAGATGATTATTGGTGTTTTTATCACTTGACCACCATAAGCGTAAATGGGAACACATATGCTTGCAGAAAAACCAGAATTCCAACGAGCGAAGCTAGCGCTAAACTATGAAAGAAAACATATCGTAAAATGTCACCTTCATGACCATACCACTGGGTTGCTGTACTCGCGACAACGATACTCTGAGCGTCAATCATCTTACCCATGACACCACCGGAACTGTTGGCCGATGCCATTAGATTTGAGCTGATACCGATCTGTTCGGCGGAAATTCTCTGCAAACTCCCGAATAGAACGTTGGACGCAGTGTCCGAACCTGTCAAGGCCACTCCCAACCAACCGAGGAGAGTTCCAAAAAAAGGATACAGGTGACCCGTTTTTGCGAAAGTAAGTCCCAAAGTCGCGTCCAATCCGGAGTATCTGGTAGTGAACCCTAGCGCTAACATAGCGGCTATAGTCAAAAGGGAGAATCGCACTCTCATAATTGTTCGAAAATAGACCCTGAACGTCTCGGCTATCGAATACCCCATTAGTATTGCGGATATTACCGCCGCAATGAAAATACCTGAACCTGTAGCGGACAGAATGTTGAACATGTATACAGCGGGCTCGGCTTTGGCCGCGGTCACTACTGGTGGTACGCGCATAACCATGTTGTTCAGATGTGAAATGGGATACTTGAATATCAATAGGCCATCAAGAAAAGATTTTATCTGAGGCAGTCCCCAGATGAATACCAACACACTAAGTATTATCCAAGGAGTCCAAGCTCTTACCACCTGATTGGTGGAATATCCGTGACACGCGCGACATTCGGCGTTTTCGTCATGCCCGTCATGTCCCCATATATGTTTAGGATGCCATCTAAGCAAGAATATGGTTACCGCGGCCATAGAGCAAAGGGACGCTACAATATCAACAAGCCAGGGGCCATGGAAATTGGAAACCAGGAACTGTGGGATTGCGAAGAAGACTCCGGCAACCAGCAGGGCCGGCCATACCTGGATCATGCCTCGGAACCCGGCAAAAGCCCAAACCAACCAAAATGGTATTAATACTGAAAAAAATGGCAACTGACGCCCAACCATTGAACTCAAATCGTGAACATCAAGACCAGAAACAGCGGCCAGTGTTATAACAGGGATACCTAAAGCGCCAAAAGCCACCGGGGCAGTGTTGGCGATCAGAGACAACCCGGAAGCCTGGAGCGGGCCAAACCCGAGACCAATTAGAATTGCGGCCGTTACTGCGACCGGAGTTCCAAATCCTGCCGCTCCTTCGAAAAAGGCGCCGAACGCAAACGCAATCAAGACCAACTGGAGACGGGTGTCGTTCGTCACGCCAGTCAAGGACTCTTGTAATACCTGAAACTCGCCCTTATCC
The DNA here is from genome assembly GCA_031292235.1 of Syntrophaceae bacterium. Taxonomy (GTDB): domain Bacteria; phylum Desulfobacterota; class Desulfomonilia; order Desulfomonilales; family Desulfomonilaceae; genus CAJBEZ01. The sequence continues at coordinate 16,981 of JARLHM010000017.1, forward strand.
TTAGTTAGCTGATATAGGAATATGACATTCAAAACTATCCAGCCTATTGGCAGAAGGCCGAAAGCAGCGCCATAACCAGCTGAAGCAAGCGCTAAGCTTGTAGGCATCTTGAAAAATACGATTGCTACCACCAAGGCTGTAATCAGACCTAGGATTGCGGCCCAATGAGCTTTCATTCGTAAGATGCCCAAGGTTCCCAAAAGCACTACGATGGGCAATGCTGCGAAAAGAGTGGAAAGCGTCACATTGTTAAACGGATCATAAATCTGATGCCAGGGCATAATCCAAGCCTCCTCTTGATCTTTTGAAATAAATTGGAACTTAAGGGCAACACCCTTCCCCCATTACCCCCCCCACTAATATCGAAAATTTCTAGTCAACCAATTCAATTATTAAAAATGTCTCTAGACCACTGTCTATCGTTAGATCCTTTTACAATCCCCTTGTCATACCGTCTATTGTTCAACCAGTTTTCTCCCCTGAGCGCAGGGAACGGTTAAGAACTTCGGATATATGAACTACATTCCAGCCCTTGTTCCAACGTCTGGCGCCGTAGGCCAGTTGCATCAAACAGCCCGGATTCGAACTTATGACTGTTTCGACCTTGGTTTTCTCTATGGCTTCAATCTTGGATTGCAAAATTCTCATCGAACGGTTTCTGTGGGTAATATTGTAGATTCCGGCGGACCCGCAGCACTGCCCTTCATCCGGCAGTTCCCGGTAATCCAACTGTGGAATTCTGTTCAGAAGATTTCTTTGGGGGGATGTTAATTTCTGGCCATGTCTCAAATGACATGGGTCATGGAAACACACAATTTCCGGCAATGGGCCGAGTTTAATATCGGATGTCCATACTGAGTCTAAGAATTCGGATACGTCTCTAACTTTGTTCGAGAATTCTTCAGCCTTCCCTACAAATGTGGGGTTCTTTCGAAATATTTCACGATAGGTCTTTAGTTCCGATCCGCAGGCCGCGCAATCAGTTACAATATAATCGACCCGTCGGTCTGCGAAGATCTTGATGGTATTCTCCGCCATTTCCCTGTAGATTTTTCGTTCACCTTCCGCAATGTTCGGTGTTCCGCAACATTGAATTTCTTTGGGGACAATTACTCTGAATCCTGCTCTGGTCAAATTCTCGATTGTAGCTCTACTAGTGTCTGCAAAGATAAGATTCATCGCACAGCCGAGGAAAAATCCGACCCGGCCACGTTCAGCTCCTAACGCAGGGATTTCTTCGGAAATTTCTTCGGATAGCGGACGCGAAGGCAACTTCGGGGAAAGGGCCTCCATGAATTGGAGATCATCAGAAATCAGCTTTAGAATGTCATATTTTCTGACCAATGCCTGAAGCCCTGAAATTTGATAGAGCTTCAAGGGCGCTAATAGCTTGGACAGTCTCTTCTGATCGAGGATGGCGTAATTTAATAGGAACTTCTTGATTAAAGGTTGGGTACGATTTTCTTCGATGCGATAGCGCGCTTCCAGTACCAATTCACCGGCTTTAACTCCCGCTGGACACACAGTCTGGCAATTTCGGCAGTCGAGACAGTGATATATATGTTCGACAAACTCTTCTGAAGCTCTCATCTTCCCATCTATAACCGCCTTTATAAGAGCTACCCGTCCGCGAGGGGACTGTGTTTCCACTCCGTCAGTTCGGTATGTTGGGCATGTAGGAAGACATAGTCCACACCGCATACACTGTAACACATCTCCGTAATCGTGAACATCCAGAGTTGATAGGGCCACAGCAATGTCGTCCGGGTCAAGATTTTTCCGCATTGGTCGGTTTACCTTTCTATGGGGAAAATTTTGCCCGGGTTCAATCGGCCCGAAGGATCAAAACACGCCTTAATTTTGCGCATTAGCTCAATCGCTTTTGGCCCCACCATCGATGGCAGGTATTTTGACTTTGCTATGCCTGTGCCGTGTTCACCGGAAATGGTACCGCCCAGGCTAATAGCTTTGTCAAATATGATCTCGTAAGCCTCATGGACCCTGTGGATTTCGTCAAGGTCTCGTTCGTCGGTCAAGCAAGTTGGGTGAAGATTGCCGTCGCCTGCGTGCCCGAATGTGCCTATCAAAATATTGAATTTTCCCGCCACTTCCCGTATAAGCGCCATCATCTCGGGAATCGCTGGTCGAGGGACCGTAATGTCTTCGAGTATTGTAGTGGGCTTTGCTCGGGCTAGCGCTGACAGAGCCATGCGTCTGGCGGTAAATAGTTCGTCGGATTCCTGTTTGCTCTTGGCTATTTTCAAGGTCCTAACATTATTGGCTTTGCAAGCTTCTTCAATTACATTGGCTTCTTCGGCGACAACCGCTGGGTGCCCGTCCGCTTCAATTAGGAGTAACGCCACGACATCCCTGGGTAAACCAATTTGAGAATAGTCCTCAACACAGTTTATTGTGACCTGATCCATGAGTTCCAATGTCGATGGTATAACCTTGCGGGATATGATTGTGGAAACAGTTCGGGCCGCGTCGATAACGTCATCATATAGCGCCAGAAAAGTCTTTTTGGTTTTTGGTTTTGGGACGAGTTTCAAGACAATTTTCGAGAAAACGCCTATCGTTCCTTCGGTCCCCACAAGGAACTTTGTCATGTTATATCCTGCTACATCCTTTACGCACTTGGTGCCGTATTTGACTTTGGAACCGTCGACAAGAAAAGTGTCAAGACTCATGACATAATCACCGGTAATGCCATATTTAAGACCTCGTAGCCCTCCTGCGTTTTCCGCTACATTGCCCCCAATAGTCGAAATCTTCATGCTTCCGGGGTCAGGAGGATAAAAAAGGTCCAAGGCCTCGACGGCAGAGTGTAAATTGGCGGTTATCACCCCGGGTTCAACCGTTACGGAAAGGTCTTCAGAGTCAATTTCAATAATTTTGTTCATGGCGGTAGTAACCAGAACAATCCCTCCTTTGACAGGAACAGAACCACCGCTGAGACCAGTTCCACTGCCACGTGTGGTTACGGGAATATTTTCCTGCGTGGCGAATTCGAGAACTTTTTGTATGTCTTCTTCGTTATAAGCGCGCACGATGGCGTCAGGTTTGAAGGAAGTAAGGGGTGTAGCGTCATAGGAATAGCAGAGGAGTTCGGATGCTGATGAAAGGACTTTCTTGGATCCGAGTAATTCTTCGAGCCTGGACGTGAAAGTTTTGTTCATTAGGCACGAGTTCCTGTTTGGAAGGACATATGGACGAACAGAACCTATATAGACAAACAATAACATTGTCTGACAACTTGTCAAGAAATTAATTAGACAAGATTATAACTTGTTGACTGCCGTCTTGGCTTGTAGTAGTGTTCCAAATTATGTCTGAAATTAGCTCCAAAAAACTAAACCCACCAGAGCCAGTCTTCAGAAAAATACGGTCTGAACGTTTGTCTGAGAAGGTCGGTGAACAGCTAATAAAGGCTATCAGCGAGGGTAGGTTCAAAGTTGGAGAAAAACTGCCGTCCCAACCCGACTTGGCGGAACTGATGGGAGTCAGCAGACCCTCAATAAGGGAAGCTGTCAAGTTGTTGGAATTGCAAGGGATGATAGAAACAGTTCAGGGTGGTGGCACAATTGTTCGAAACATCGCTGCCCAAGAAATTCGGACACCTATTGAAATCCTGCTGGACGCTGATAAAGAAAAAATCCTGGAACTAACCGATGTCCGGGCCCTGCTGGAAGTGTGGAGCGCAAAACGCGCCGCGTCCAACCGGACTGAGGACGAACTCCAACAGATTCTTTCCCTGATAAAGGCAATGGAGAAGGATTTCGAAACGGGATCAATCCACTACGAGCTTGACGCGAAATTCCACAAGGAAATAGCCGGGGCCACCCACAACACGATCCTTACCCATCTGGTCGGCAGTTTCTTTGATTTGATCAGTGAATCAATAAAGTTCCACAGAGAACAGATGTTTGTGAGCCGTTCAGACCAAATAAAGATCCTTGAACACCATCGGAGGGTTTATGAGGCTATTCGTGACCGCGACCCTGAAAGGGCCCAGGCCTCAATGCATGAACATCTCCAGTTTGTCAT
>JARLHM010000150.1 GCA_031292235.1 Syntrophaceae bacterium
ATAAATGTAACTCAATTACCTAGAACTTGACAACCTTATTTATCCTCTGTTTTCTGATCGAATATGAAAATAGGCTAAGTGTTATCTCGTAACATTTGAGAGAGCGGCTGATTATGTTCAGGAAAGACAGTCGTATAATGTGTCGAACCAGACCAAGGTCCCTGACGAGTCCATCGGGTGTGTCCTTTATATATCCAGTGGTGTTCTTTTTTACCGTCCTTTTGTTCACTTCAATAGTCCTGGGGATTGGCCCAGTATTGGCGTCCGATCCGGAACAGGCTGCTCAACATGCCTTCCTGTTAGGAAAAAGGGCGCTGGACGAAGGCAATGCGGCCAAAGCCGAGGAGTCCTGGAAACCCATCCTAGGCGACAGTCTCTACGGCCCGGTTTCGTATCTGCTGTTGGCTAGAGGATACGCTCGTGAGAGGTCTTTTTCAAAGAGTGAGTCCCTGATTCGGGATTTCTTGAAATTGTATCCGAGCAGTCCATACCGTGAAGCCTCGCTTGAGGACTTGACCGATTACGTCTATCTCCAGGGGAAACCTGAAGCGACAAAGTTGCTGCTGGAGTCTATTGCAAATGCTTCTGAATCCCGGAAACAGACCATTCTCATGCGTTTGGGAGATATGGAAACTCGATCAGGCGACTTCAACAAGGCGCTGGTTTTCTATCGTAAACTTTATCTGAACTACCCTGCCGGCGCCGAAGGCCTGCAAGCTCGAGAGCGTATAAGCCGACTGGTATTTAACGGAAAGATACGAAAGCCGGAATTCACAGAGACTGAGCTGTTGTCCCGAGCCGCTAGATTGTCCTCAGGCGGTCGTCATGATATGGCCTCTAATGTTTACCGCGGCCTTTTGAACAAAAAACCAACGGACTACTTGCTTGCGCTCAAATACGCCCGTTCCTTGTACAAGGATCGCAAGAACAATGAAGCGATCAAAGCCCTTTCGGAACTCCTTACCAAACCAATCTCCCCAGAGACAAGGGTAGAGGCCATTTACATTATGAGCCTCGTTTACTGGCGAATCGACAAGGACCCGGAGTTCGAATCCTGCTGCGCCAAAATCCTGGAAAAGGGCGCCGTGAACTTCAAGAACAGGGCGCTCGTAAACCTGGCTGCGTTCAATTACGAGAAAGGTCGCCTGTCCCGTGCGGGTTCTTACTATAAACGACTTCTCTCAGAGTCGTCGGACCCGTCTATCAAAGCAAAGATAAAGTGGCGAATGGCATGGATAAAATACCGATCACGCCAGTACAACGAAGCCGCTGATAATTTCGGAGAAATCAGGGAATTTTCAAAGGACTCCCAGATGGCCAGGGCGTCCAAATATTGGGAGGCTAGGGCTACCACATTAGCCGGCAAATCTGAAAAGGCACTCCCTCTTTATAGGGATCTGGCTGAAAACTATCGGTACGATTATTACGGATCCAGAGCCCAGAAAATCCTTATTTCAGCAAAACAGCCAGTTACCCCGAATGTTCAAGCGCAAAAAAAGCCCTTTCCCGATCTGCGCATAACACCTGTGCTTCGATCAAACGCTCTTGTTTTGAACGCCCTAAAACTGATCAGAATGGACTTGCCGGAATTTGCCCTACTTAATCTTCAGGCCCTTTCGAAAAATATCCGTTCCACTTATCCGATTGTTTTTCTCATGGCAAAAGCGGCCCAACAGGCGGGCTACTACGGGTTGGCTCATGAGATAGTAGTATCGGGGTTCTCTGGTTTTGTTGACAATCCTACTGATGACGCGCCCAGGGAATTCGTTGAACTGGCTTATCCTCGCGTGCATATGGCTGAAACCTCGAAACACGCTACTAGAGGCGGCGTTGATCCATTCCTTGTATGGGCGGTTGTTCGGCAGGAAAGCAGATATGACGCGTACGCTGTATCGCCCGCGGGCGCCCTCGGCCTGATGCAGGTTACCCCGAGGACCGCATCAGCCGTCACAAAAAGGACTGCAAGTCCCAATACTCAAGTAGTCCAGGAACTGCTGGACCCAAAAAAGAACCTTTCGGTGGGCATTCAAGTCCTGGCTGATAACCTTCGCCAGTTCAAGGGAAATGTAGTGCTGGCCATAGCAGCCTACAACGCGGACATCAACAAGGTCCGACAATGGATCGTCAGAAACGGTCGCATGAAACAGGATGAATTTATAGAAAACATTCCTTATTCCGAGACACGTCTTTACGTTAAAAAAGTATTGACCAATCTTGCGGCCTATTCAAAAATTTACGCTCGAAAAGACCTTGCTGGATACTGGTAAAGGCCGATCGCCTTTGCAGGTTTTTTTGAGACAGAAGCACAAGGAAGTCGAAACTATTGAATCAAAATGATCCCCCCTCCTTTGACGTCACGCCACACCTGAGGCTGTTCATAGATAAAGATGGCAGGTGGTATCAAAATGGAGCTGAAATCATCCATCCGGGTATCCGGCGACAATTCATGGAAGCACTCGAAATAAGCCCCGTCGGTGGTTATCGTATCCGTCTTGGTCGAGAGGTCTGTCAAGTTGAAGTTGAGGACGCCCCTTATGTAGTCGTAGGAATTGTTGATAACGGAGATGGGAACCTCAGTCTTGAACTAAAAGATGGCGCCAAGGAAGTCTTCGATCCTGAGACGTTTTGGATCAACGATCAGAACATTCCTTATTCGATGGTTAGGAATGGCGAATTTCCAGCCCGATTTAGTCGTCCAGCGTACTATGAACTTGCGCAAAGGATCGTATCCGACGAGGAAAACCAGTCTTTTTCACTAGTCCTAAATGGCAAATCGTGGCCTGTCAGAAGAGAAGCCGCTCCTTGATCCGCCGGCCTTAAGCCGGCGCCAGTCATGACTAACTGTTTTTACATTTTAAGACTACCCGGTTTGAGACTGGTCGATTGGCGAAGTCTCAACTATCAATGTTACAGGACCGTCATTTGTGAGTTCCACCTGCATCATGGCGCCGAAAACCCCATGCTGGACTGGTATCCCTGTTCTTCTGAGTTTTGATATGAAGTCCCGGTAAAGTTCTTCAGCCGTTTCGGCTGTGGCCGCGAGCGAATAGGACGGTCTTTTCCCTTTACGACAGTCTCCATACAAAGTAAATTGCGATACAACAAGTATCTCGCCATTGATCTGAGAAATGTCGAGATTCATTTTACCGGATGGGTCTGAGAATATTCTGAGACCGGCCACTTTGTCAGCCAACCAATTAACCCCGGCCTGGGTGTCGCCTTTCGCCGCTCCCAGTAGAATCAACATGCCTTGCCCTATGTTCGCGACGGGTTTGCCATTGACGACGACGCACGAGCGAATGACTCTCTGGACCACGGCTTTCATGGGGACCCTGTATTCATATATAGACCCCACAAAAGAATAAACGCTGGAACGAAGTCATCACAGTCGTTTTTCATAAGTTCAGACAACTTTCCGGGACTAATGAATTCGCCATTACAAATTTCCTCGGGATCGGGGACCGGGGGGGTATCAGAATGGGCTTCGAACAGGACTACGCTCTCATTGTCAGTTTCAGGGCCGGCCTGAACCTTCAGTATTTCAGCGAGATCCGCCACAATACCCAATTCCTCCTGAAGCTCCCGTCTAGCGGCCTCGTTGTAGGTCTCACCGCTATCTACATGGCCTGCCGCAGACGAATCCAGTTTCAAAGGATAACGGTCTTTCCACTTGGACCGTCTCTGAATATATATTGCGCCCTTGGGATTGAACAAAAAAACATGGACCGCCCGATGGATCAAGCCTTTTTCATGAATTTCGCCGCGAGTGGCCTGACCTACTACTTTGTCGTCCATATCTACGATATCCAGAATTTCACTTGCCTGGAAATTATTTTCCGTCAATGAACGGTCCCTATCCTTTACATCTAGAATTTAAAATCGACCCGGATCTTAAATATTCTTTTCGCAGGGAATTCAGAAAGCTCGATGCCGGTTTTTGCGAACATTTCATTGATAATCCGCATTTTTTCCTCTTCCGATTGAGCTATCAAAGTGAACCAGACGTTAAAATCATGCTTCCTGAGATAATTATGGGTTACTCCAGGGAATGAATTCACGACAGCGACGAAATCATCCAACTGCTCCACCGGAACTCGGGCTGTGACCAAAGTGCTTACGAACCCCAATTTTCTTGAATTTATCGAGGCCCCTATACGTCGAATTATGCCTGCTTCTCTCAATTTCGCGATCCTGGCGAGCGCTTCCTCCTCCGATATCCCGATTCTTGCCCCAAGCGCCCTATACGGATGCGATTGGACAGGGAAGTCGGACTGGACCTCATTCAATAACGCCCGATCAGTCTCGTCAATCTGCGTATGAATATTTTCTTTTGACATGCTCGCCTTGAACCTAACCATTAAGAATTAGTGTCATCAAGAATCATAGGAATAAGGGACAATCATTTCAAGCCTGACTGAGAAAATAGATGTGCTGTTTCGGATCATCAACAATCGCCGAACAGCCTTTGAGCGCAGTGTATGACGGGTTTGCCGCCACAGCGACCCTGAATCCAGTCATTCTTACTATAAGTTCCGGTAACCCATGGAGCAGGGACAACCCACCTGAAAGCACAATAGGGAAGTTTTCCAGGTCCGACAAAACCGCGGGTGAGCAATTGTCAAGGGCCTCCTGAATCAAATCGACTATCGAGTTTATTGGTGTCTCAACTGCTCGGGAAATTTCGGATGGTCCCATCTCAATACTCTTTAGACCGCCTTTCCCAGCTTCTCTACCGGTAATTCGCATAGTTTCGTGGGGAGTCAACGAACTCTCAGCATAAGCCAATTTTTCTTTGATTTTCTCAGCCATTTCCATAGTAACCTGAATGTTGTAACTATGAAGAAGATATTCATAGATGGCGTAATCGATGGTTTCTCCGCCGCCGCGCGCCGCGTCTGAATAAATAATGTATCCCAGACCTACTATCCCGACCTCACAAACGCCGCCACCAAGGAGTACTAGCATCCGCGCCCGGGGAGAGTCGATTTTATAGCCTACCCCAATCGCTGCTGCGATTAGGGTAGGAGCAAGATAAACCTTGCCGGCCCCTGATTTCGTAGCGGCTTCGATGATGGCCCTTCTTTCAAGCCTTGTCCCACAACTGGGAGACGTGACAGCCATTCTATACCATCTGCTGGAGAAATTCCCTTTTCGGGCGCTATCCAGTAAATGACGAAGCATTAAAGCGGCGTGTCCAGCGTCTGCAATTACTCCGGCGCATAAAGGCTTGTGAAGAGCTACGTAATCAGGAGACCGTCCAATTAGGTTCCTGGCGTTAGAGCCCGCAGCGAGAGGCTTGCCGTCTACCGAGCTGGTGGCGAGAACGGAAGGCTCATCCACGAATATTCCCCGACCACGCGTGTACATTCTGGTGTTGGTTGTCCCAAGATCAACGGCCAATTCGACTCCGACACGGTCTCGGAAAGCCCCGATGGCCCTGCCAAATCTGTCGATATGGACATTGAGTTTTTCGGACCATCGCTGAAATCTAGGTTGGCTGTTAATTGTCCCCAGGATGTAAAACTCCACGACGCGCTATCTGAATTTGAATGCAAAACGCCTTGCGCTAATTTTCCCATTCCCTGCGAGAGCGCAATAGTATTGCTAAAAGCAACGCGAGTCGAGTAATAATAAGTCTGGAACTTAATAATATTCTATAATAAATTGATACGGCTTCAGAAAGTCTGTTTTAGGGGGAACCCTCAAGGCGTTGAAACCATGATCCCTATACCGCTGCAACTAATAGTGGCAATGTCGCTGGACGCATTAATCGGCGATCCGAGATGGTGGCCCCATCCAGTTCGTTTTATAGGCGAGTTTGCTCTGAGTCTTGAAGGAAAAATGAGAGCGCTTTTCAACAACGAATTCGTCGCCGGCGCATTTACAGCTTTTGCAGTTATTGGGGCTACATGGGGAGTGACCTTCTGTCTTGTTGGAATTGGGCGCATTTTTCACCCGTTACTTGGGGACGCGATCTCAATTTTCATAATGTACACGGGAATAGCGGCACACGACCTGGCCAAGCACGCCCGATCCGTCCAGGTAGCGCTGGATGAGCACGACATAGAATTGGCGAGGAAAAGAGTGGGCATGATTTGCGGACGGGACACGGATACTCTAGACGGGCAAGGCGTTGTAATGGCAACCATTGAAAGCGTGGCTGAAAACTCTGTTGACGGGGTTACGGCCCCTTTGTTCTATGGGTTGCTCGCTGGTCCTGTCGGGGTCATGGTCTACAAGGCAATCAGCACGCTGGACTCTACTTTTGGCTACAAAAACGAGCGCTACCTTCACTTCGGTTGGGCCTCAGCCAGGTTGGACGACGTCGCCGCGTTTGTCCCGAGCCGGCTTACATCCCTTTTGGTCCCCGTCGCAGCATGGATAATGGGTATGCGTAGTCATGACTCTTTTCGGGTCCTTAAAAGAGACCGTTTGAAGCACGCGAGTCCGAATTCCGGTCACTCTGAGGCTGCTTTCGCCGGGGCCCTGGGGTTAAGGCTGGGCGGTCCGAGCTACTATGGAGGGGTCCTTCATGAAAAGCCGTTCATAGGTGACCCCATCATTGAACCAGACCCGAAGTTTATTGGAAAAAGCGTTAAACTCATGAACATTACAACGGTGATCTCCTTTATCGCCTTCACCGTCTTGTTTGTTTTGTTGAAACATATTTAAGGGCCTATTTGGAAGTTTATTTCGCGCCGCCTGGCTTGAAGTAGGCGATGGCTTTTTACCAGAGACTCTTATGCCCATTGTCCCGCAAATCAATATCGTAGGCTGTGGCCCAGGATCACCGGACTACCTTACACAGGAAGCAATTTCTGTCGTAAAGGAATCTTCCGTCATTGTTGGCTATGACAGATTAATGGAACTGTTTCCATGGTATGAGGGCGAGCGGTTCTCTCTTGGACCAGATCTTCAGGTAGGTCTGAGCAAGATTGAATCATTACGCTCCAGAGGACCGGTCACAGTTCTCGTAAGCGGCGATCCAGGTTTCTTTAGTCTTGCAAAACTTGTCCTAAGGCGGTTCGGTAGAGAAAATTGCAGGATTGTTCCGGGTATCAGTTCGGTCCATGTCGCCTTTTCAAGGATCTGTCTTGATTGGGCCGACGCAAAAATCATTAGCGCCCATGTCTCGGACCCGGATCAGGCGAACGACCAGTCTGTGGGCAAGGAATCGAAGATTGCGGTATTGCTCGGACGCTCGGATTCCATGAAATGGGTGATCTCATTCTTGAAGAGATTTCCAGCCAAACGGCGCATATTTGTCTGTGAGGACCTCACGTTGTTCGACGAAAGCGTTAGGGAAGTTGAGGAAACACAACTCCAGGACCTTCACGTAAGCTCCAGGACCGTAGTTTTGTTGATTTTCGAGGGCCTTTTCAAATGACTAGCGACGCTTCACGCCGGTTGGTCGAATATTCAGGATACCGGTTATGATATTGCTCCTCGGTGGTACCTCGGATTCAATTGAAGTGGCAAGGCTTCTTGTAAATGAAGGATTGCCCATGATCTTCTCCATGGCCACGGACGCTCCCATGGATCTGCCTGAATCGCCTTTAGTCGTAATAAGGCGGGGGCCGCTTAATCAGGTGGGGATGGAAGAGTCAATTTCCAACGACAACATAAATGTCATAATAGACGCCACTCATCCTTACGCTGTCGAGGTTACCCGAAACGCTTTAGCGGTCTCACGGGTAACCGGCGTCCAATACTTCAGGTTAATCAGAAAAACCGTAGTTAAAAACCATCCAAACATTATCTTCGCTGAAAATCATGAGGACGCGGCCCGTAAGGCGGTATCTCTTGGAGGGACAATACTGGCCGCCATCGGTATCAGAAACCTTGCGACCTATGTCTCCATGTGTCATGAGAATGGTCCCCGATTGATTGTGAGGGCCCTCCCCAATAAGGATTCGCTAAGAATTCTGGAGAGCCTGGGAATACCCAGGGGAAATTGGATAATAGGGCAGGGGCCGTTTTCATATGAAGACAACGTCACCGCAATAAAAGAGTTTGGCGTTATGACTCTGGTTACCAAAGACAGCGGAACCAGAGGTGGGACGGAGGAAAAGATTCAAGCGGCGTTGGATCAGGGACGTAAAATAGTAGTGGTCCAGAGACCGCCCTCCGATGAGACGCTGTCGTTCTCCGAACCAATGGAACTTGTCAAAGCGGTGAAAGACTACTTGATGACTATATCATCGAAAAGGGAAGGGGTAGCCTCCGAGACCAGATTATAAAGCATGACGGCAATTCTGCGAATTTCCCATTCGGCGTCCTTGGGCAGTCTTAAGCGCAGGAAGTCACGGAGCGCCCGGGCATTAATCCACCAGACTCTCTCCTGTGAAGAAGCGACGGGTATTGCCCTCCTGGCGTCCTCTTTGTGCAGCTTATTCGAATTTCTCAGGTCTTCATATATCTCATAAGCTTTTCTGTTGACGTCACTCAACTTCATCAGGGCGTCTCTCGCATCAGTCTCATTGGTAATATAACTCAGGAGGGGATAGACGAAGGCTGCCCCTTGGGCTTGGAACCTTCTGCTTGAACTGACATGTCCCTGTCCTATTCTATGGCGCGACATCTGAGCGCCGCAGGCCTTGGAAATACCGGAAACACGAAAATTGAACTGAAGCGATTCAATCGGCGTCATATGGCCCAAACCAATAAGTTTTCTGTTCAAAGATCTTTTGCGCTCCATGTCGTCAGCCATCTTTTCCCTGCTCCCGTAGCTGATAGCGGCAGACCAGGCGGGAAGGGTCTCTATTGTCTCCCACAGGTCCCTTTTCTCCATACGCGTGCCAAGGTTTTCCAACGGTACAGTCACAGCCTCAAGAATGATTTCCGGCTCCACATTCCCGAAGCAGGAACTGCGTAATTCCTTCCATGGATCATCAATAATGATCATATTAAAATGCCCTCTCTCTAGCCCTGTTGTGATTCCAATGACATGAAACGCAGCCAAAACACTAAGCCCTGAGACTGTGATCCACAGGAGATAACAGTGTCACACCTGGCCCCAGGCGTCTCCGTCTCTACAGGTTGGACCATCCAGGCGAATGTTTTGTATTAGGTTTGTTTTTGGTCAATCTCACGAGCGCCTGCCTCCAGAGGTCTTCAAAAGTTGAACATTCGGTCGGGTAATGACACCATCCGACCCTTACGGAATGGCTTATCTCTACTCCATCAACATGAGTGATATCGATACTGTACAGCCCCATTACCCTGCGAATCATACTAGTCGCATCCTCCATGGGAACGTTCTCGATAAACGCGCCAAACCCTCCTGTCCGGAACTTTCCTACAATCGAACCACTCTTGTCCAGGTTTAGGAGTCGTTCGGTAAAAATTGTCAAGAATCTCCTAATTCTTGAAATGTCATGTTGCAAATAAATAGAGTCAATATTTTCGATCTCAACCAATATCAGGACGCAGGGAGATCTTTCGGAAAGCGCCTGCATAAATTTCATCCCTGTTTGCGCCCTGAAAAAACTTTCGTTCATAAGGCCGGATTCACCGTCGTAAAGTCTAACAGCCTTAAGCAGTTTTTCGTTAACCACGTTTCTACGGACTATTGCCAGAATTGCCCCCAGGAATTCCCAAGTTTTGCGATCGTTCTCAAGAGAATGGTCTTCCTTACGGGAGGCTAACAATAGGAAACCGTCTATCCCGTGGTCCCTTGTCCACGGAACGATGACCGCGCTCTTAACAGGAAAACCCAGGGCTTCACCGGTGTGGAAGATGGGAATAAGGGCCTCACCCGCCTTTGGACTGCCCATTATGACCGATTGAAGCCGCTCAATGGACCACTTGGCCCAACCGGGCCGCAACTTGATGATGCGTCCCTTGTTCAAAGACTTGGAGAACCCCGCTACTGACCGGATGCGGCACGACATGGAGGCGGTGGACACAGTCGCCACAAGCGCCCCGTCGAACCGACCCTTATTTGCTAGGGAGGACACCATGCCGTCGAAAAACGTGTCTGAGATGTTAGCCGCAAGGCGATACTCATTGAGTAGTTCAGTTATTGTGGAAAACTCGGACCTTGATGTCTCCATTCCTTCAGACGTGGTCGCCAGGGTAAGAATCCCCTCAATCACTGAAGCCAGTCCCTGGACAAATCTTATCTGGGGCGGCTGGAACGCGGGGGATTCCGTTGTATCCACCACCAGTAAAGCACGGTCGGCAATGGGGGCTATAAGCATTGCGAGAACAGGTTCAGGTCTCGAATAGAGTTCAAGTGCAAGCGGAGCAACTGCGGCGTGTGTTTCGTGGCTGATCGACCCTTTTCTAATGAAGCCGGCAATCTTGCTTCGTTCTGAGGACAATGGAACATCGAATATAAAATGTTTGCTCAACGTTCGATGCGAGATTAATCGGAATGAGCGGTCAACGGCGGATTTAAGATAGATTGCGACTGTAAAGGCTTCCAGTGACTCCGCAGCGGCTGAAACCAGCGCATTTAGCGGATGGACCAGGTCAGGTTTGAAATTTGTAGATGACGTCACGCTGTTTTTCACGGATTTTCCGTCTCAAAAATTACTGTTACATGAATCGGCTCGATCGAATCAATCCGTAGGCCTTCGGGCTTCACTACCACTGGGACCTTAATTTTCTGTTTGAGCGCCAATTCCGAAATATTTACCGGGTCGGTGGTAACTGAAGCGAGCTTTTTAAGGTCTCCCTGTGAAGCCCGAATCTTGACCTCAGACGGAGAGACAACAATTTTAGTCCTATCCGGTAACGCGCCCACTATTGTGGGAACAACCTTAAAAACCTTTACCGAAGCGGCGTCTACATTGAGCTGAAGGTCTGAAGGCCTGATCTGGGAGATCGTTATTCCCGGAGGGACCTGAAGGCTATTGGGAGTCAGCCTGAAGAAGTTCAGGCCGGGAACTACCTTGCCGAGGTCCACGACCGCCCTGACCGAGCCTGGATTCAAGTTTTCCAAGCCAGACGCCGATCCTTTGGCCCGAACATCTATTCTGTCCATCCATGGACCGACAATCTCCATAGACGCTGGAAGGTTAGTATACTGTATAGGAACGGAAATACCAATTTCAGAACGCTGCGGACCAACTATTAAAAACCATAGGAATATCGAAGTTGCCAGAGCAAGCAGTTTCAGGCGCCAGTTTGACCAAATCATAGCGCCCCAGTCACGGGAAGGTTCAGCGCCATCACCTGATCTGTGATTGGATAAACACTTCTCAATGGTGGCCCTAAACTCGCTACGTTGCTTGAAATGGGTGATCTCTGAACCCTCTACCAGTGAAACCTCCCCGCGTTCTTCAGACACTACGACACAAATAGCGTCTGTCCGTTCGCAGATCCCTAACGCCGCACGATGCCGAGTCCCGTATTTCGAACTGAGGTCTTCGTCACGCGACAAAGGAAGAATGCACGCTGCAGCCTTTATTCGATCCCTGTATATTAAAGCCGCTCCATCGTGGAGAGGTGAATTTTTCTGAAAGATGGCCTGTAATAACTCAGTAGATAAGGCGCTGTCTAATTCCTTGCCCTTTACTATAAGGTGGTCCAAGCCGTCGAGACGCTGAAAAACAAGCAGCGCTCCTGTCCTCTGACGGGCCAATTCCGTTACGGCGCTGATAATTTCATCGACGACGCCTGAATCCGCGCTTTGATACTGACGGTTCCTCCAGTGCCTTATAGGGGAGGCCCGGTCGAGCATTTGGCGAATTTCCGGCTGAAATACTATTACGAGGACAATTATTATTGCGGCCCAAACATACTGAAACAATAACGAAGTCAGTATCAAACCCAACTTGGTGGCCAAAAAATAAAATATTCCCGTTCCTATGAGCGTAACCAGGATCTGAAAAGACCTCGTGCCTTTGAACCACATCGCGACAAAATAAAACAGGAACGCGATCAAACCTATATCTATAAGGTTTATGATACTTATCGAAAGGACCATTTCCTTTATGAACAGCATCTATGCCTCAAGGAATGTTGATAAAATATTGGATATCGATCAAAACTCGAAAAGCTCAATGGCAGTTATCAAGACCACATTTCAGAGTGTTTTGCAAGTAATACCATTAACCTGGGACCGTTTGTCCACAGACACTGTTGATAACTCGTGAGTAATCCTGTTGATAACTTCGAGCATTTCGCCAATCAAGACAAGTTGACGCAATCCGCGCAAATTTGGACAATGCAACAATCTATCTGATATCAAATGGTTATCGTAACGTGCTGTAATATAAGGGATACCCAAAATACCCTTTATTGTGAGGTGTATAGTTATAAACATCTGTTGATAAATATGTTTTTGGGGAAAAGCTGAAACCCAATGAATTATTGCGGGCTTGAGGCTATATGGCAGGGGCCCTGACGTGACAGGCCGCACTGTGCCCTGATCCCATGTCTTTTAACGCTGGAGTTTGTTCAGAGCAGATCGGTATTCTGAGCCAACAACGGGGATGGAAGCCGCATCCTGACGGAGGATTGATTGAGCTTGGAACGTCCCCTTCGAGGATTATCCTGTGCCGTTTGATTTCAGGATCAGGAATCGGCGCCGCGCTCAGAAGAGCTTCCGTGTAAGGGTGTAACGTATCCTCGTAGATCACATTCTTCGGACCGATCTCAACAATTTTCCCGAGATACATGACGGCCACACGATCAGAAATATGCTCAACGACTGAAAGGTCGTGCGACACGAAAAGATATGTCAGATTGTATTTGGCTTGCAGATCTTCCATGAGATTGAGGACTTGTGACCGGATAGACACATCTAGCGCAGAAACGGGTTCATCAGCCACTATAAGGCTAGGGTTTAATGCAAGGGCTCGAGCTATGCCAATCCTTTGACGCTGGCCTCCCGAAAACTCATGAGGATACCTTTCAGCGAATTCAGGCCGTAGGCCGACTTCTTCCATGAGTTCCGAAACTCGATTTACCCTATCTGATCGAGATCCAATATGGTGAATCGTCAAAGGCTCCATAATGGCGCTCCTAACAGTGCGGCGAGGATTGAGGGAAGAATACGGGTCCTGGAAAATAACCTGCATTTTCCTTCTGACCTGCTTTATTTCACGGCCGGTCATTTTAGCTATGTCCCGACCTTCAAACCAAATGCGCCCGGCATTGGGCTTTTCTAGCCTGAGAACGAGTTTTCCCAGTGTGGTTTTTCCGCATCCGGATTCTCCGACCAGACCAAGCGTTTCACCCCTATTGATCGACATTTCTACGTCATCTACAGCTCTGACCAGGAGAGTTCCGCCGCGAAAGAAAGTTTGACCGGAACGGAAGCTTTTAACAACGTGTTCCAAACGAACGAGTTCGGCAGAATCACTACATGTTTGTGCAAGTTGTTCGGAATAGGACGTCAACTGAGATCTCCATATGAGATGTGCGCCTTGGCGACTTCCAAAATCCGTGATATACGGTCACGCAAAGAAAGTCAAATGAGGACAGTGCCGATAGAATTCTTATACGTCCTGCTTGGTGTAGCGCCGGGGATCCTGTGGCTATCCTATTTTTTCATCGCGAATCGGGATGAGACACAATCCTTCGAAAGTATATTCCGCGTTTTCGTGTGGGCTGCGACTTTTACCATCCCAACAGCTTTGTTGGAGCAGCTCCTGGACGCCACCATAAACAAGCCGACGATTGAGGAGTCATTGACGACCAGCTTTCTGATGATTGCCCCGGCGGAAGAATTTTTCAAATTGCTGGCGGTTTGGGTCGGCGCATACAGGCGGTCCGATTTCCGATCTCCGATAGATGGCCTAACATACGCTTTCACCGCTGCATTGGGATTTGTAGTGGTAGAAAACGCTATGTACATATTAAAACTGGGGCCTTCCATAATATGGTCACGAATGCTTTACGCGACTCCCGCGCACCTTTTGTTCTCAGCATTTTGGGGATATTCACTGGGTGTAGCCCGATTTGTTCGTTCAGGTGAAATATTGCTGGTTGTGAGAGGCTTTATTCTCTCTGTACTCTTTCACGGTATTTACAACATGATTGTCGTATTGGCCCCTCATAAGTCCGGAATTACCCTTGTCCCGTTTCTCGGCCTCATGCTCACGATAGTCGTCGTTCTGGCCAACAACTTGCGTAAACTGTCCCCTTACCTGGATCTTGGAAACGCGCTGTTGATAATTTGCCCCGATTGTGAGGCTTTCGCTCCTGAATCCGCCGCCAGATGCCCCAGATGCGGGATTGAACTGGATGAACTCGACGAAAAAAGCCCGAGATTCTGTTGGAAATGCAGGCATCAGGTTTCTCCACGATCTACAAGATGTCCAAGATGCTACGTTCGTCTCAGACCTTCACGTAATCAAAATGAGGCTGTAGCCCGAACGAACGTTGACTTGGAAGGCTAAAATGACTTGGATTTGTTTGACCTTCTCCGTCCAATGACTAGATTGATTAAAAGATTTGGAATGACCAATTTTTTGCTTGACAAGTGACATAGTGAAACGGCATAAATCGTAGTTTAAGATGTGTTTACACGTCACAAAAACAGGACGGCCCAATGAACAGGACGATTTTCGTAAAAAGAGAATATCATCCGACAGTTGTCGAAAGTGCCCACCTCTCTGCGGTCGTCTGTTCTAGTTCTTTTATTTCAAAGCATAAAACATCGTTCGCCGGAGGAATTAGCCTGAGTGGGGAGATCCTAGATCTTCTCCTCGTAAGGTTGAGGTCCTAGACCCACTGGGTTGGAGGAACATCTGTTCCTCTTAATCGGCTTTTGAGCTGCGGCGCCGGTTTTTTGAACTGGTAAAGGCCGAAAACTCAAGTGTTGGCGCCTGCTCACTCGTTGTGCTTCAACAGAGTGTAGCTGGAGCGGTATTATCGTATCCGTAGAATTTTCGAGAGGCGATTAGGTCCACTCGGTACGGGGGATGACTATGAAAGCTTTAGGGATTCATCTCTTGATCGAGCTTTGCTCTTGTAATCGGCAGAAGTTGGACGACATGGGCTACCTCGAGAGGATCATGGCTCAGGCGGCGGAAGTCGCAGGCGCTACGGTTCTGAAAACTGCTTTTCAGAACTTTAACCCTCAGGGAGTTTCCGGAGTCGTTGTTATTGCAGAATCACATTTAACAATTCATACATGGCCGGAATATGGTTACGCGGCTATCGATATTTTCACATGTGGATCCAGAGTCGATCCATGGAAGGCCGCAGTTTATCTGAGACAGGAACTGGAAGCTGTGGATATGCAGGTCAGGGACTTCCAAAGAGGGATCCCATGGGAAATTACCGATGCTGTGACCAGTCATGGAGCCTTGGAACATGCTTCGTGTGGCGGTGCTAACTGTCAGTGATCGGTCGTCGGAAGGGATAAGACCCGACGCTTCCGGTCCGGCCCTTATCAAAAGGGTGAACGCCCTCTTGTGGAAGGTAGTCGAGAGCGCTATTTGCCCAGATGATGAGGGTAGCATCAGGGAAAAACTCATCAAGTGGTCGGACAATGAGGTGGCTGACCTCATCCTGACCACTGGTGGGACTGGTCTAGCCCCCAGGGATGTAACACCTGAGGCTACGCAGGCTGTGGTGACGCGGCTTATCCCAGGAATATCCGAAGCCATGCGGGCAGCGAGTCTATTGAAGACGCCTCATGCAATGCTGTCTCGAGGTCTGGCTGGAGTACGTGCTAGGTCCCTTATCATAAATCTTCCTGGCAGCCCGAAAGCGGCGCTTGAAAATCTCGACGCGGTAGTCGCGGCGCTCGAACACGCGGTCTCAAAAATCCAGGGAGACCCCTCGGACTGCGCCCAAATATAACCAGGATACATAAGCGTTCGCTATGAAACAAAGGGAGCGATCATACCCGAAACCGGCAGGCTCAGTGCTGTTTGAAACTTTTCGACAGATGGGCTTGAGTTCCGCTCTTGCTCGCCAGTCAATTGTAGCGCGATGGCCGAATATTGTTGATTCAGTGGTAGCCAGGCACGCCCGTGCGGAAAGACTCATGGGCGACACACTCTACGTAGTTGTTGATTCGTCAGTCTGGATGAATGAACTTTCAGCCATCAAGATGGTTTTACTCGAAAAATTGAATTCAAAACTGGGAAGAGATGTCCCGAAGATTAAAGATATAAAATTCAGGCAAATCTCCTGGCGGCATCTGGATGTGAATCCGACCGCTCCCAGTTCACGTGGTCCAGCAACGACCCTTCCACCAGACGAGGTGGCCCTGAAGATTTCAACTCGAAGTATCCACGCGATCAAAAACGCAGAGATTCGGGATATTGTAGAACGCCTAATTCAAAAAGACGCCCGCTATAAAGCAAACCGGCCTTCCATCAAATAGGCTGTCAGCTCGGGCTTATCTGGCGCTCCTGCGTCTATTCCGAATCAGTCCCGGCCTTTGGCGCCGAATTGTCCCGCTCCATTCCGATACCGATAGCCCCTTGGGCAAACGGAAGCAACAGCCAAATCCTGTTCTCGTCTCTTTTCCGAATTGGAATTAGCTGCGCTGCACGCTCGCTGGCCGCTGGATCATAAATCAGAAGCCCCTTTGGGGATATTTCCCAACGGCCCTTTGATGGTTTAAACAAATAGCTCATGCTGAAAGTGCCATCCTCGTTGATATCCAGGACTGCCTTTGTCCTGTCGGTTACGGTTACTCGGGACTTCTCCTTATCGGTGACCCCCCATTTTGAAAACTGATCGAGCCACTTCCATCGACCGATCATGAAATCCGCGCTGACAGGTTCGAATATTCCCACAAGGTTTATGGCAGGCGACGGCCCGGCCGCTTCCTGCGGCGTGACCCCGGAAAAAAGAGGCATCAGCGTGATTATTAATACCTGTAAGTCCAACAAATTATCGGCTCCGGAGCGAAATATGGAAACACTTTAATGATTGAATGGCTTTGAAAAAGCGCTAGATAAGCATATTACAAGTTGAGGCCACGAGGCAATCCCATTTCAAAATAAGGTTTCGACTATTGGGAGAGAGTGACGTGACAGAGACAAAATTGATACATTTATACGAGCTGCTTTTTGAGCGATTCGGGCATAGAAATTGGTGGCCGGCGGAGAGTCCATTCGAAGTTTGCGTGGGGGCCATTTTAACTCAGAACACATCCTGGAAGAACGTGGAAAAGGCGATCAACAATCTCAAGGAAGCCGAATGCCTTGACGCCTATCGATTATATGAGACGCCTGTGGAGGAACTTGCGACGATAATAAAAACCGCGGGCTATTTCAATGTCAAGTCAAAGCGGTTGAAGAACTTCATTAATCATCTGGTCGAGCATCATGAAGGGTCACTGGATAAAATGTTCGAGGCGTCGGTGGAGGACCTGAGGACCGAGTTACTCTCTATAAACGGGGTAGGTAGGGAGACAGCGGACAGCATGATACTTTACGCGGCGAACAAGCCGATCTTTGTGATAGACGTCTACACTAGGCGGGCGCTGGAACGCCACGGCATGATTGTCGAGAAAGCAGATTATGATGAGATTAGGAAGTTATTTGAGAGCAATCTGAGTCCTGATGTGGACCTTTTCAACGATTTTCACGCGCAATTTGTGGCTGTGGGATCAAATTTCTGTAGGCGAAAACCCAAGTGTTCGGGATGCCCTCTGGATGTGTTGGGGAAAGCAGGCTAGTAATATAGGTCGAACTGAAAGAATGCGTCTTCCCATCCGGCCTTTAGCCTTGCGGACGGCGAGACGCCCATTGAAATAGGAAACGATAATTAATAAACTACGCGAGCTAACCGATTCATCATTGCGTTTTATATAGAATTTGATATGATAATACTCAATAATCCCGGTCATGGAGGTCCCCGTGAGAACCCTCACCAAGGTTTTGATAACATTAGTTATTCCTGCTGCTTTCCTGTTCTCCGCATGTACCGACGACACCGCGGAATTAAAAACCAAACTAGCGGAACTTGATAAAAAAATACAGAAACAGGACAAGGATCTGAGGGAATTCTCCACCAAGTTCGCCCCTGCGAAGGATTTCAGCGCTGATATCCAACGACTGGAAGATCAAAATGATCGAATTTCTCAGACAATAAAGACCAAGGTTGACCCGTTAAACAGCAAACTCGATGAATTCAGAGAGTGGGCGCAGGAATCCCAAAAAGAACGGGAAAGCGTGAAAGACAAACTAAAGGCGACGGATGCAAGTATTAACGATCTCAAGAAAAAATACGACTCCAGAAACAAAGAAATCACCGCCTCGACCAAAGAAAACGCAACAGAAAAAAGACAAATCGACACAATGACCAAACGTGTGGATGATTTGACCAAAGGGCTAGGGGAAGTTCGTAAAGAGGTGTTGGACAACAACTCCAAACTGATAAATGCGGTCAAGAAGACACTGCCCAAAGTCAAAGACGCTGTAGTGGCCGAACTAAAAGACAAGTTCCAGCCACTGGAAGAGTCGCTGGCCACACTCAAGAGCGGTGTTGAATCCGAAAGAAAGAACCTTACCACGAAGGCCCAGGCCATCCCGGCGGACGCTTCCAAAGAAATAGGCGCTCTAATCGCGAAAACCAGGGAGCTTGAGGATGTCGTCACAGCTCAGAAGGCGGCTCTGCTTGAAATTGGAACAAAACTCCATGAACTGGAAAAGAGGCGTTAGGCCTGGATGGGCTAAAAAAAAGCGGGAATTTTCCCGCTTTTTTTTAGTGGCTGAATTGTATCGTGGTATTGGGTCAGCTCTTAACTTCTTTGATTGCTTCTTCAAACCCTTTAAGTGATCCCTCTATTGTCGCGTCGGAAACACAGTAGGCGATCCTGAAATATCCAGGTCCGCCAAAGCCCGTTCCTGGCACAGTCAGGATAAGCCTTTTCTGAAGGACATTCACAAAAGCTACGTCATCGTCGATTGGAGATTTGGGGAAAAGATAAAATGCGCCTTGCGGCTTGACAAGATCGTAGCCGAAGCCCGTAAGGGCGTCATAGAGCCGGTCTCGTCTGCGTTTGTAAACACTGACATCGACAATGTCTTCCAGGCAGGTTTGGACCGCCCTTTGAATAAGCGCTGGCGCGTTGACAAAGCCAAGGATGCGGTTACAAAGCACAAGGCCGTCATAAGTTTGCTGAGCGTTTTCCATGGCGGGGTTCATGGCTATATAGCCGAGCCTCTCACCGGGCAACGACAGGTCTTTCGAAAATGACGTGACGACCATACTGTTTGCGTAGGATTTCAGGATACTGGGGACCGCTATCCCGTCATAAATGATACCCCGGTAGGGCTCATCCGATATTAGAGTGACCGCACGTCCGATCTCGGAACTTTTCTTGCGGAGAAGGGTCGCCAATTCATCAATTTCGGCCTGGGAATATACTTTACCTGTCGGGTTGTTGGGCGAATTTATTACGACCGCCGCAGTAGAAGGGGTTATAGCGCTTTCGATAGCGGCCATGTCCAGCGAAAAGTCGGTCTTTGTAGGAACAAGGACGGGTTTGCCCCCGTGGTTGTCAACGTAGAAGACATATTCTACAAAGAAAGGTTTTGGTATGATGACTTCGTCACCAGGGTTAAGGATGGTCTTCAACGCCACGTTCATAGCCCCACCCGCGCCGACTGTCATAACTATCGTCTTTTCATCGATCTGAAAGCCTTCTTCTTTAATGATTTTGCGTGCTACAGCGGCCCTGGTCGCGGGTAACCCGGCGTTAGGCATATATGCGTGGAGACTGGGGGATTTGTCAGAAGCCGTGTCGAGTATGGCCTTTTTAACTGAGGCTGAAGGTTCCAGATTAGGGTTCCCGAGGCTGAAGTCAAAAACATTCTCAGGCCCATGCTGGCTTTTTAAAAATGTTCCCTGTTCAAACATTTTTCTGATCCATGAAGAACGTTCCATGAATTCAGAGATTTTTCCTGATACTGGCATATTATCAACCTCCTCGGGAATTTCCGTACAAACGAAAGCCCGGCGCCAAATCTGAGATGAGTTTTAGCCGGGCTTTCGACCTTGCATCAGCCCTTTTTATCTAAGGGTCCCTAACCCTATCACATTACTCATCAATATGTCAACGAAAATCGGCTATTATAAGCTTGCGGGATTACTTGAGGCCCTACACGCAAAAGTCACGCGGGCGTTGTCAATCGATGATGAATCGAATAGACTGGACCTTGATAATCATAGCCGGATTAAATGTAGTTATGACCAATACTTTGAGAAACGCTATTCATATCGTGGTCCTTGTCGGTTTCGTGGTAACCGCCTGGCAGTCGGCCGCAATCGCCGATGATTTCACTCAAGGGATTCAGGCGCTTGATCGTGGTCAGCATGAACTGGCCGTTAAGTTTTTCAGTTCCTATCTTGCCAGGAAGCCTGGCACATATGAAGCCCTTGTGAACCGCGGGACAGCGTTTGTGAGGAGCGGCCATGTCTATCACGCGATATCCGACTGGCATCGCGCTGGGGAACTCGCGCCTCTTTACGCCTACGCCTTTTACTCGGACAATGTCATAAGGTCGGTGACGGCCAACAATAAACAGATAAAATATGTGGCGTCTATCGAGTTGGTCCCGGAAAGGGCTGTTTCTGTGGTAATGACCGGGGCTATGTTCCTAGATTTTGGACTAAAATCTTCGGCGATAGATTTGTTCAGGATGTCGATCAGCCTGACGAGTGACCCAATTTTTAAGACCGACCTTGAATACTGGATAAAAACACTCGACCCTGCTGTAAAGCGAAACGCTGATTGGCAGCGATAACCGGAATGATTGAAGGGGCACAATGCGTTTGAGGGTTTCACACCTGATGGCGGGTCTGTCCTGCCGTCAGGTTATCTCTGCTTTTTTATGCCGCTTTTTTGTTGACAGGGTGATCGTAGATATCTAGACTACTTTTTTACTTTTCTCAACCGGAGTAACTAGAGTGAAAGGCCGTATTCGAATTGATCGGGAACGCTGCAAGGGCTGCGGGTTGTGCATGACCGTGTGCCCTAAGAAAAAAATCGAAATTTCTCCAAAGTTGAATACCAAAGGCTACTATCCTGCGACTTTCCTCGAAGAAGATATCGATGACATCGATAAAATCGAATGTACCGGGTGCGCGATGTGTGCAATTACCTGCCCTGACGTCGCTATCGAGGTTTATCGTGAGGAAAAGAAGACATCGAAACACGAAACTGACTGAGAGGAACTAAGAATGTCCGGTAAAACTCTCATGCGCGGCACCCATGTGCTCGGGGAAGCGGCGATAAGAGCTGGTTGCAGAGCGTACTTCGGTTATCCTATTACACCGCAAAACGAATTGCCGGAGTATATGGCTTCGAAGTTCGCCAAGATGGATGACGCTGTTTTTGTTCAGGCGGAGAGTGAGATAGCCTCAATAAATATGGTCATAGGCGCCGCCGCTGCCGGCGCTCGGGCCATGACATCCTCTTCCAGTCCCGGAATCAGTCTAAAACAGGAAGGGATATCGTACCTTGCCGCCATGGAACTACCCGCGGTCATAGTGAACATGATGCGTGGCGGGCCGGGGCTTGGCAACATAGCGCCCGCCCAGGGAGACTATTTCCAGGCGACGCGCGGCGGTGGACACGGTGATTATCGTGTCATCACACTTGCGCCGGCGTATGGTCAGGAAATTGCCGACATGGCTAGACAGGCCTTCGATCTGGCTGACCATTACAAGACGCCGGTAATGATTCTTGGCGACGGGATGATGGGTCAGATGATGGAGCCGGTGGAATTTCCCGACCCTGTAGACCTTGCGACATTACCCAGGAAAGAATGGATCGTGAACGGGTCCAAAGGACGGGCCAGCCGTACCATACTTTCACTGTGGCTTGATCCTCCAAAGGAGGAAGAGCTTAATTGGCGGCTCGCTCGGAAGTATGAGATGATTTCCGAGGATATCCCAGATCAGGAGATGTACCTGACTGATGACGCCGAATTTGTCATCGTCGCCTACGGCACCGCGGCGCGAATAGCCAAAGGCGCTGTGCACAGGGTGAGGGAATCCGGGATGAAGGTCGGTCTGTATCGTCCCAAGACCCTATGGCCGTATCCATCTAAGGCGTTGAAAGGGCTTTGCGAACATGTTCGGGAATTCCTCGTTTTTGAAATGAGTATGGGGCAGATGGTCGAAGATGTCCGGCTTGCTATAGAGGGACAACGGAAAGTGTCGTTCTATGGAAGACCGGGTGGTGTTGTATCCACGCCGGAAGAAGTGGCCGCAATATTGTCCAGCGCATATAACAGTAAGACGAATTGATCCAACGCTATCCCCTCGTGGATTTGCTTTAGGGCTGATTGTATTTCCAGCCAAGACACTGAAAGGGAGCGGGCAAAGTGAAGAAAATATTTTCAAGACCAGAATCTTTGAAAGACAATCCTTTCCACTACTGTCCGGGCTGTGGGCACAGCATCATCCACAGACTGGTCTCGGAAGTGATTGATGAGTTAGGAATAAAGGACAGGACCATAGGCGTGCCGCCGGCAGGTTGCGCTGTGCTGGCCTACAACTATTTCGATGTGGACATGTGTGAGGCCCCTCATGGACGCGCCGCCGCCGTGGCTACAGGCATGAAACGAATCCTGAAAGACCGGGTGGTTTTCACTTATCAAGGTGACGGCGATATTGCCGCTATTGGCACTGCGGAAACAATTCATGCCGCCAACCGTGGAGAAAGGATCACCGCCATTTTCGTAAACAACGCGGTTTACGGGATGACCGGTGGCCAGATGGCGCCCACTACCCTGGTCGGACAGGAGAGCACTACTACACCCGGCGGAAGACTGCCGGTTCGTGATGGATACCCACTTGATCTAAGCGCCATGCTTGGTCTGGCTGCGGGCAGCGCTTACATCGAGAGGACGACGGTTTCCAATCCGAAAGGGATCATGAGAACAAAGAAGGCGATAAAGAAGGCTTTTGAAACCCAGCTAGAAGACAAGGGTTTTGCTCTGGTTGAAATCCTTTCACCTTGCCCCACAAACTGGAAGATGAGCCCCAAGGACGCGGCTCGCTGGGTGGATGAAACCATGACAAAAATATTCCCGCTTAAGGTAATCAAAGATGTCGCTTAAGATAATTTTCTCAGGATTTGGTGGCCAGGGCGTACTTATGATGGGATATGTCCTTGCCGTGGCAGGAATGAAAGAAGACAAGCATGTCACTTTTCTCCCGGCTTATGGCGCCGAAGTTCGAGGTGGTACTGCGAACTGCACGGTAGTAGTTTCAGACGAGGAAATCGCTTCACCGATAGCTTCTTCTCCCGAGTTCGTAGTCGCAATGAATTATCCTTCGATGATCAAGTATCAAAATATGGTTAAATCCGGTGGGACCATGTTTCTGAACTCGGACCTCATAACTGAAGTCCCGGCTCGTGAAGACATAAATGTCATCAAAGTCCCGGCCAATACCCTGGCTCACGAAATGGGCTCGGACCGTTCATTGAACATGGTCATGCTGGGCGCAGTAAGGGAAATCACGGATATTGTCTCTGGAAAGTCAATTTCCTTGGCAATTGAAACGGTCCTTGAAGGAAAGAAACAGAAACTCGTGGATATGAATCAGAAGGCCGTAACTGTCGGCGTTGATTTCATTCTAGGTTCAAAATAATTTAGATTACGAGAAGATTTGACGGCTTATACACGTTGGAGGTCTTTATGAAAACGGTCAAAGAGGTCACTGTTCAGATTCCCAATAAGCCTGGGGCACTATCAAACATCCTGGAAATACTTGGATCAAACGCGATTTACGCCCTAGGATTCAGTCTAAATGTATCCGGTGATCATGGGGATTTGAGTCTAATTACCAGTGACCCTTCCCGAACGCAAAATATATTCGAATCATCCGGTTTCCCGACATCCGTTAGAGAAAGGCTGGTGGCTACGGTCCCGCAGCATCCGGGGGCAATGAACGCTATCCTGAAACCCCTTAAGGCCGCAGGTGTCAATCTCGAAAACATGTACTATCTTCATGGCGCATACGCTGTCCTGAAAAGATCTCTTCTCGCTCTGGCCGTCGATGACAACGCCAAGGCTTACGACGCGTTGGTAAAGGATTGGATCGAAGTTAAAGGTGACGAGGTTCTGGGTTACTGAGTAAATACCTTACCTGAAGGTAGCGTGATCAGTTATCTTGCTGCGTGTCGCCCCTGTCTGCGGCAATTGGTGTCTTTAACACCAAGCGTTCTTTTCAGGAAACAGACCATACGTTCAAAAGCGTCAAGGAGAGCTGGTTTCATATATCTGTTTTCGGTACGCAAATCATACAATATGTTGAACATATGGCCTTCGCCAGGATAGATGTTCAATTCAAACGGCCTCATGTTCGTTTTAAGTTCCATCGCCAACTCTTTAGCGTATTTCACATTATAGACATCGTCCTCATCCCCATGAAAAATTTCAACAGGCGGCAATCTGTAAGGTTCGTAAGGCATGATCCACGGCCAGCCGCCGTAATTCCATATGACGGCTTTGACGCGTGGGTCGCGGCACGCGACTGTCAGCACAGCGTTAGCTGCCTGAGAGAAGCCGCTCAAAGCGATCCTTTCCCTGTCCACGATGGGCCAACAGCTCATATAATTGATCGCGGCGGTGAAAGACCTCAGATAGAATTCCTTACCTATCGCGAGTTTTGCGCCAACATATCCCTGATTGAAACTCCCAAGCATATAGCCAAGTCCATGGTCCCAAGTCCAAGGACCGGGCGCCAGCGATTCCGGGTAGTCTGAAGGGTCGATAAAAATTACAGCAAAATCACGATCCGCAAGATTCTGACAATGGTCCTGGTACTGATAAATCTTTGTGGCCCCTACACCTGCCCCTGCCACCACGAGAGGTAGTTGATGTTGGACCTTGTGTTGCGGGAGGAAAATGTAACCCGGCAGTGTCTTGTCTTTGTCCACAGGGATGAGAACTCGAGCGTAATATGCTGAAGCGTGCTCCAGACTAATTGAAAGGGAGAACAAAATAAGGGCGAGCAAAACAACGACAATTCGATTGAACTTCATACCAAACCCACAAATTGCGCTAATCGGAGACATAGAAACAAGTTATTAGCGCCATTAAGAAGATATAACGAATATCTAACATTATCATTATGTTAAATGTATGTCAACAAGTAAATGTATACTAAATATCAACTGGTTAGCAGTCAAGATGACTTAACTTATTAAGAAAACAATGACATTATAGATGGGACCTTGGCGTAAGAACGTAGCAGGTTAATGAATGGAATGGGGCTTGATTTCTACGTTCCCAGGTTTAAGCTGAATATTTTGACAATTTTAAAATCGGGCCTTGTTCAAGCACTAACCGCAATTACATGGGATTCGTTGTCGATTGACCTGGTTACCATTTGCGCCGTTATTCTAGTATAACTTAAGTTGAGTTCCGCCTGTTTTACTTGAGATTCTGCGAGACGTGCTTTTGCCTTTTGGGCCTCTACTTGGCTGAGATTTAATCTCAGCATATTTTTCCCCTGTTGCCGCAAGCGCGATGGGCGCCAATCGTCAGACAAATAGCAGGACAGGAAACAAGCAGAGATAAACTCGATGCGCTGAAGAGCGAAAATCGGACTAAAATCGATAGAATTGACCGATATTAAGACACCAGTTGAATTATTAACTTCCTGATAACACACTGATTAGGAATTTCATTGCCCGTTTTTCGGGCACATTTTGCTCGTCTCGCTTCTGTTATAAACGCTTTGTAGGCCGCAGCAAATTCTGTTACTATCCGTAACTGTTTGATTAAGCCTATACTTTTCAAGAAGATCGTCCTGTCTGAAACAGTTGGCACGAAATGTGCTTTTGAGTAGCAAGGGTTAAACTATGTCCATAGCGGCCGAAAGTGCGGTCTCAATGCGTCAGGGCCGGTGAACTTCCGTTTATCCAACAGCCATATCTGTCACACAACGTAGCGCTTCTCAGCGTGACCAACTTTGAGAGGAGGAACCATCATGGCTGGTGCTAGCTGCACTATCCGAGGAACGTTCTTGGACTTCATCGACGACCCGTGGAAGCACGTCGGACACGAGCAGGACGCTGCCCGCTTCATCCGCGACGGGTTGCTCGTCGTCAAGGATGGAATTATCGAGGATTTCGGCAAATTTGCCGATGTCTCGCTGCGCCACCCCGATCTTCCTGTTACCCATCTGAAAAACCGACTGATCCTTCCGGGATTCATCGACGGGCACATTCACTTTCCGCAGGTTCGAGTCCTCGGGGCGTACGGCGCCCAGTTGCTTGATTGGCTGCAAACCTGGATCTTTCCGGAAGAGCTGAAGTATAGCGACCGCGAGTACTCGCGCACCGCTGCCCGGCACTTCTTTGACGCCCTGCTGGCCGGAGGCACGACGACATGCCTGGCGTTTACCACCAGCAACCCGGTCTCGACGGAGGAGTTCTTCGACGAGGCGGCTCGGCGTGACATGCGTGTGATCGCTGGCCTGACCGGCATCGACCGTTTCGCGCCTGACGACGTACTTATCACGCCGGATGAATTCTACCGCGAGTCCAAGCGGCTCATCGAGCGCTACCACCGCAAGGGCCGCAATCTCTACGCTATCACGCCGCGCTTCGCTGTGGGCTGCACAGGGGAAATGATGGACCGCTGCCGGCAGTTGAAGCAGGAGCACAACGACTGCTGGGTCAACACGCACATCTCCGAGAACCCGTCCGAGATTCGCACAGCGCACTATTACTTCCCCGGTTGCGACGACTACACGCAGGTCCACCAAGAACACGGGCTGCTGGGACCGAAGTTCACCGCCGGCCACGGGGTCTGGCTTTCCAATGACGAGTTGCGCCGCTTTTCGAAAGCAGGCGCGGCGATTGCGTTCTGCCCGCTGTCGAACCTGTTCCTGGGCAGCGGCCTCTTCCGCCTTGGCCGCGCTACAGACCCCGAGCATCCAGTCCGCATCACTGTGGGGTGCGACATGGGCGGTGGCAACGCGTTCACCATCGTTCGCGTGCTCGAGGAGGCCTATAAGGTAGGCATGTGCAACAACACCATGCTAGACGGTTCCGTCAATCCGCGTGAGCAAGACCTGGCCGAGGCTGAGCGCAACAAACTATCGCCCTACCGGGCGTTTTACCTGGCAACCCTCGGCGGCGCCCACGCCCTGTACCTCGACGACATGCTGGGTAACTTCGACAAGGGCAAAGAGGCCGACTTCGTCGCCATCGACTGGAACGCGGGCCAGCTTGCCATGCGCTGGCACCAGTCACTCATCATGGAGAGCGCCAGCCCAGAGACTATGGAGCAGGCTGCCGAG
>JARLHM010000151.1 GCA_031292235.1 Syntrophaceae bacterium
GATATTTATCGGATCAATACTGGGACCTGCTACTTCCAAATATATCCCTGAAATCTGGCTAAAAAGATTGTTCGTGGTCTTAGCTGTTTATATCGGAATAGGTTACACGACAAAAGGCTTTCTTGGCTATTCCGTGTTCCCAGGCATGTAAGGAAAACGGCAATCTTGGTTTATGCCTTTTGTTGGGGTTAAGACTTTAAACTGACCCGAAATACATTCGTCTAAAACAGAACGGCCCATCCGTGAGTATGAATAGGCTTTTCCTCTCCGTAGACTCTTTATTCATCTGGTTCTATAGATTAACCGGGTATGCGTTGATAGATTTCTTTATGGGAACGTTCGCGTTAGCTTTTACAGCGGTGGTCCTAGGGGAATTTAGCATATCTTGCGCGTTCCTTTGGACCAGAAGAAGTGTCGAACAGGCGCAGGACCAGATGGTAAATTACCAGAATCTGTCAATTGACGCCCTCGCCGCAGGAGACAAGGAATCGTACAAGGCAGCCAACAAACTTGCTAATGACGCGTTCGGCAGAACCTTTTTCATGCAGATCGGGCTCTCATCTGCTCGTGTATGGCCTGCTTTTTTAGCTATAGCATGGATGAATACCAGATTTTACGATGTGGATTTTCAGGCTCCGTTTATCGATTGGAGAACCGGATACATTCCAATCTTTATTTTGCTATACGTTGCGGCTTATTTTTCATTCAAGCCCATCAGAAACAGAATTCCTTATTTTAGGAGGGTGAACCAAATCCTTGATGGTTACAAACAGAAGACGAGGGAGATGAAAAGCCTGTCTGATGTTGCTCGAAAAAGGGAAAAACTGTAATTAATTTGGAATCTAAACATCATGAAAATAAAGCTCGCGATTCGATCTTCAGTTCAGTTATGAACCAGCTCATAAATTTGTAATTCCGATTCATAAAATGTTGGGAAAACAAATCAACGCTTGCAGGATATTTCAAGGGGAAGCAAATGTCCGAAACGTCGAAGAAAATTGTTTATAGTGTCTGCAGTATGTGCACAGTCCGTTGCCCCATCGAAGTTGAGGTACAGAATGGGGCCGTTAAGCACATCTGGGGTAATCCTCATGTTCTTGGCGGTCGCTATCTTTGCCCACGAGGCGCGGCCGGAAAAGCTTTCGTGAATGATTCAGAACGATTGCAAGGCCCGATGATTAGAGATGGGGAAAGAGGATCGGGTAAATGGAGGAAAACTAGCTGGGATGAAGCCCTGGACTATGTGGCTGACAAACTCAAGAAAGTCATAGAAACTTATGGGCCGGAAAGTGTAATTCTGGGAGATCGCGGTGGACCTTTCACCGACATGCAAAAAGCGTTCATAAAGGCAATAGGCTCACCAAATTATTTTAACCATAATGGGGCATGCTCAAACAGCGTCCACAATGCGCACAACGGATTGACTGGGCACAGACGCAATACTGTCTCTTATGACTGGAAAAATTGCAAATATGCGGTTCTATACGGAAGAAACATTCTGGAATCACTTGGAACCAAGGAAGCTAAAGACTTTATCGATGGACTTGAACGCGGAATGAAGTTCGCATTCTTCGACATCAGATGGAATTACACGGCAGCCAAGGCGGACAGTTTTCACATATTGAACCCAGGCTCAGACTATGCTGTGAATCTCGGGATTATTTACACATTGATAAACGAAAACTTGCACGACACTGAATTTGTAAATCGTTGGGTACTAGGATTTGACGAACTTGTTAAATTCATCACCCCATACACTCCTGAGTGGGCTGAAAAGGAAAGCGGTGTCCCTGCTCGTGAGATAATTAGGATAGCGCACGAAATGGCTGAAGCCAGGCCGTCGGTAATTTTACACCCCGGTTGGATGACAGCTTGGACAGAAAACGACTATTACTTCCGTAGGTCCATTTATATGATCTACGCTCTTCTTGGCGGTTATGAAGCAAAGGGAGGCCTGATATTTGACAAAAACGAAGTGGAGGCTGGTTATAAACCGCTCAAGAAATTTGTGGACATCGTTCCCAAAGTCGACAAAAAGAGGTTTGACGGAGTTGGCTGGAAATACAAACATTTATCGCCGGACTATGGACTCGCTCAAATGGTCCCTTACGCTGTATTGAACGAAGACCCTTATCCGGTCAAAGCATTTATCAATTACAGGTTCGATCCGCTATCAGCGTTTCCGGACCCTGAGGCCTATAAAGAAGGGCTCAAAAAACTCGACCTGCTTGTAACCATAGATGTAAACTATAGCCACACCGGCTGGGTATCAGACATAATTTTACCGGAATCCACTTATTTGGAAAGAACAGACCCAGTCATCGCAAAAAGTGGATCTAAACCAGCGCTCTGGATCAGAAGACAAGCCGTTGAGCCGAGATTTGACACCAAGCCCAAGTGGTGGATATTGAAACAGCTTGCTGATCGGCTTGGGGTTGGGCAGTATTTCCCGCATAACACTGTTGAGGAAATTATATCTTTCCAATTACAGGACATGGGGCTGAAGTTGGAAGACTTTGACGAGAAAGGTATAGTCTCCCTTTCAAAAGATGAGATTATTTGGGATCGGCAGGATGGGCTTAAATTTAAAACACCCTCTAAGAAGATCGAGTTTCTGAGTAGTATGCTGGAAAATAGTGGTATTCCGTCGTTCCCGGCTTATCAAAGCCCCAAAGAACCACCTGAAGGGTTTTTCAGATTTACCACGGGGAAAATAGCGATTCATACTCAGGGCACTTCTCTAAACAATCCTTATCTGAATGAAATTCAGTTTGAAAACACTTTATGGATCAACACCCAGGAAGCCAAAAAATTGGGAATCAATACCGGCGACACGATTGAGGTTTCGTCTTTCGGTGTAGTCCAGACAATCAAAGCTTATGTCACGGATTATATACACCCGAAAGTAGTCTATACACTTCACGGGTACGGACGCGAAATCCCGCTTCAATCAAGGGCTTTCAAAAAAGGGATGCGTGATAACACTCTTATGAAAGGATTGTTGAAAGTGGCTGTGGGAGGAAACTGTCCCATGACCGATTGTTTTGTTAAGGTTCGCAAGCTTTCATGATCTGAAATTCTCAGGAGTTCAATCTATGAGCGATTACTATATATATCAGGACCAGAAACGGTGTATTGGTTGCAGAGCCTGTGAAGTACACTGCAAGACCAAGAATGATGTGCCGGTAGGCCCGAGTTTTTGTAAAATTATCCCTGTAGGCCCACACCTAGAGGAAGGTGTCCCGAGAATTAAATTTGTATTCATGCCCTGTTTCCATTGTGAAAAGCCATGGTGCGTTTCTGCTTGCCCAACCGGAGCGATGCAAAAGAGGGCCCATGATGGGATCGTATCAGTCGAACCTTCTTTGTGCATCGGTTGCAAGGCGTGTATTACAGCCTGTCCTTGGGGCGCTCCTCAATGGAACAAAGAAGTAGGGAAAGTCTTTAAATGCGATTATTGCAAGGACAGAGTTGACGAGCGCCTTGAGCCTGCTTGCGTGACTGGTTGCACAACCGGGGCGCTCAGATGGGTTTCACCTGCCGCGTCCTCTTCCATTAAAAGAGAGAAACTTGCAACGAAAATTTCCCAGGGAACTCTAATCCCCTAACTCATTAGAGATGCAAACTTTGGAGTCAATATGGCCGAGAACCTTTTATTCACCCCAGGCCCAGGGGCTGACCCGGATCGTGTCGTTTACGAGGAAGACGGTCTCAAGAGTGAAGCGTCGGCGCCCTGTCAATTAAATTGTCCTGCAGGGATAGATATCCCATCATATATATCCCTTGTCGGCATAGGCGAATATGACAGGGCAATAGAGCTTATCCGGCAGGACAATCCATTTCCGTGGGTATGTGGCTTAGTTTGTCCTAATCCGTGTGAGCATTGGTGTCAAAGACGCTATTTGGATAAAGCCCTTTGTATTAAGGACCTTAAAGGGTTGGC
>JARLHM010000152.1 GCA_031292235.1 Syntrophaceae bacterium
ATCCACACCCACAAGATTGGCCTCCATACACAATTCATAGGTGAAATTCTGGACATAAAGGCAGACGAGGCGGTTGTGGGGCAAAGGGGCCCTGAGATCGAGAAGATCAAGCCGTTCCTGTGGGCGCCTGACTCTTCCCAAGGTTATTACGGCGTCGGTCAGCATCTTGGCAAAGCATTCTCCATAGGAAAAGACCTGAAATAGTCTTTCCATGAGAGCGTGGGGGTTCGAGAACGGTGATGAACCGACTCGAAGTTCCCAGAAATGGCACAACCGCAGCATAATTCGGGATAATCTACACTCATGTTCCGGGCCGGGCAAACAGGGTGCTTGAAGAGCCCGGTGGACAACCTGTGAGGAAGAAAACGGAGCGTGTTATGCGGAAACCATCTAAACATAAGTTCGGCGTTATTTACGAATTCCAAAAGAAAGGATACAGTGCCCGACATGAAATTCCTAGTCGAGCTTGACCATGTCAAGACAGGCCAGCCGTTTACCGAAGACACCCGTCGCTCCTTCATCGAAAGCATTATTTTCCCGACATTAGACAAGGCCGAACAGCTTGCTCAACAAGGCCTCATAGTGGCAGGCGGACCAGCAGTCGGACGCATAGCGCTCCGCTTCATTGCGGATGTGGAGACAACCCAGCAGCTTGACCTGATCGTTTCGAGCCTCCCCTTGTGGGCAGTCTCTGATACGCGAGTGACTCCGCTTATCGATTTCAGCGACCGTCGCGACCACATCCAGGCGCTACTTCAACGCATGACTAAAACTGACACCTAACAGGCGCTCCAAGTGACACCCCTGCAGCGCGGGAGCCGCCGCTGAGCTCTGGAGTTAGGCGTCCATAGTTCCACAGTTTAAGATAATTTCAGAAAACGGTGGCAAGGCGGGGGCAAAGTTTCTGGATTAAATTCTTTTGCGAGTTGAAAATTTTCAAAAAGTTATCTACGCATTCAGCGGTTCGGTTCTGATACCTTAACAGTAGGCATGGTCTAGGACTTTGCAGATCATGAGATGTGCCTAGACTCGGCATGTGAGGTCCTGGTGTTTTTCCTCTCGCATGATGACGAGGCTGGCCCAAAGCTCCCCTGGCTCTGACGAATTCATTTTAGCAGGTCTAACAATTTGTCTTGAGATTCTTCCGTCATCTTGCTTGAAATCCGCCGGGCGGCAACGTGGGAGGAACAGCGTAGCCTGCAGGAAGTTTACCGGTCAAGGCATCAAGAAAATGAACCATAGAGTGAACCTGCTGTTCACTCAATTTTTTCCCGATCTGAAGGTCCGCCATCAACCGTATCGCCTGCGGCAGCGTTGCAACAGAACCGTCGTGAAAATATGGCGGAGTCATCGACACATTTCGAAGACCGGGGACTTTGAACACGTAGAGGTCTGCTGGGTCATTTGTGACATTGAACCGTCCTTTGTCCACTTCACTGGAGCCAGTTAATTCCCAGTAATCTCTGAGAATGCCAAACTTCCGAAACTCTCCGCCGCCCAATGCGATCCCACCGTGACAGGAAACGCAGCCCACCTCGAGAAACTCTGTCAAACCCGCTACGGCTACCGCGGAGAGGGACTTCGTGTCACCTCTGAGATAACTATCGAAAGGCGACGGAGTCAACAACGTGCGTTCGTATGCGCCAATGGCTTTACCACAATTCTGCTGAGTCACCGGGTCTTTTTCACTCGGGAAAGCCTTGGCGAACATTTCTTCATAGCCTGTTACGGCTTTGATCTTTGCCTTTACGCTAGCGAAGTCCGGGTTGCCAAAGCTTGCGGGACCGAGAAAAGACTTGGCAGCCTGGTCCTCAACGGAAGTTCGATCACCATACCAATGAAGTGAAAATTGGAGGGCCGCATTGAGAATAGTTGGAGCATTTCGAGGATTGGGCCGGTTTTCAACGCCGACAGATTTCGGCAGCGCGTCAGTGCCGTAAAGGGAAGGCTGATGGCAACGGGAGCAGCTCACCGTACCATCGAAGGAGAGACGTGGATCAAAAAAAAGCGCTCGGCCCAGTTCAACCAATTCCGGGGCTATTGGGAATTCTTGTGTGGCCGTCTCCGCTGAAAGGGGCTGAAAGAAGCGCCCCGCTTTCACTAGAAACAAATCTTCAGGATGGGCGCTAGATGGAACAAGAATATGAATCAGCAGAACAATTCCCAATAAGGTTAACACCGAAGAACTCCGACATTTGGTTCTTGATAGTCTACAAGCCATCACACTTCTTTTGCCTCCCTTTCATCGTGGACTATGTTGCGCCCACCTTGATTCTCCTTTGGAAAAGCGCGGCAACCGCCATCATTAGTAGCAGGATCCAGCAAGCCTGGAGTTCCAGGATGCTCAAATCGGCTCCAGCAAACCAACTGTGAACGAACGCGTCCACGAGGATCACCGGTGGAGCAATTGCGTGTCTATTATCCACATCTGATACAATGGCTTTTACCGATCATTTCTACGCTGTGAACTTTTGATTTTACGTTCAAGTAGGGATAAGTAATAATACAAAATAATCCCAAATCCAAACGGCATAAGCCTCAAGAAATCTCTATCGATCCTATAAACCTTCGATCCTAATCGCAAGATTACGTCGCCGCTTTTCCTCTTCCTTACCCGCTCTCTAAGTTCCCTGATTGAGTCACTTGCATCACTCTTGCCAATTTTTACATCCATGGCAACAATCTCTTCGTCCAGACCACCTAATTCATCTAGGATTCTAACAGCGTCACGCTCTAGACTTTCAATACGGTCAAGGATGGCTTGTCTCCTTGATTCTAGCTTCACGATGTCGGCGAGTCTCAAGCGCTCCCCCTCCAGAACTTTAAGCTTTTCCTCTACCGTGTTGGCCTGCTGCACCAGTTTCTCGATTTCTGGAACCTTCGAGAGACGCTTAATTAACTCCTCATCCGACCGGTAAAAGCTATGTTTAATTAGCCCCAGGGCAATAGGGACAACTATGGCCGCTGCGAGACCAAACCAAACAACGAACGAGCTGTTATGTGTCGCGAGGTATCCAAGATAACAGACTCCGAGGAGCAGCGCTATTCCGATCAATCCAGAGAATATTGCTTTTAACATGGCCGATGAAGTTGTCTTCAGCATACACCCCACCTAATTAAAAGATTTTTATTTCTTGTGAACATATTGTAATCGTTGTGTTAAACTAATGTTGTTGTTTCGACAGTCAATAGTAAAGTACTTCAATAGATGGACTGTTATGGCTGTATTGGACTTCGATTCTCTCGAATGTAAATACTTCTGTTTGCTTAGTAAGCAATGGTCTTGTTAGGGACAAACGCTTTTTTCGGGGCGGGCCGGTGACCCCCTTGGCGATTCCCGTCAGGACTTATTTTACCGAACCCTGAAACAAGAAGGCGTCTACCGTCACGATCGCTATATTTATTTAGATGGCGTGAAAGCGGGCATATATTACTGGGCTGGTCACCATGATGAAGACAGGCCATATCAACATCACGCTCAGTTCGGTTATTCGCCAGCCATTGTTTACCGGAGCGGTACAAGTAAGACCAGGTTTCTTGAAGATT
Source organism: Syntrophaceae bacterium (assembly GCA_031292235.1). Lineage (GTDB taxonomy): Bacteria > Desulfobacterota > Desulfomonilia > Desulfomonilales > Desulfomonilaceae > CAJBEZ01. The sequence goes on from JARLHM010000152.1 coordinate 3,547, forward strand.
ATCGGCGTAACGTCTAGAAAGCCAAACAGAAAAGAAAACAGGACCGGCAACTCAATAATCAGAAACAACAAGCTTTTTCTATGCAAATGTCTGAAACAGTACACATACACTAATGAACCCATTGCATTAATCTTCCCGAAGTAGCTTCACATCAAAAAAACAATCGACCTTGATCAACGGCGCAATCCCACATTCAACTCTTGTTTGTTTTATTGCGGCCAGTTCATTGAGCACAGTTCTAGCCTGGGATTTGATATTTTCGTCTATTACCTTGAGTTCCCTCTCCTGCTTGTTCTTGATTGACTGGTAGAAACGATCTTCAGCATCCAGTCGAATCTGGTTAAGCGCCGGAAAAGTGAGTAGAGCGGCGTATGGGAATTTTTTCGCTCTTAATACCCCAATCATGTTTTTGGTATCACCGAACAAGCTGAGGCTTAGCTGTTGGTCTGCTCCGTCTATCATCTGGTGGGTCCTCACGATATGAATGTAGGCCACCTGACTGAGTAATATCCTTCCTCTTTCTTCAAGAGCCAGTCGTTTAGATTCCAGAGAGGTTTTAGCCTTTTCGACTTCCCTCGCCTGGATCGCGTTGACTTTAGTGATGAAATCATTTCGGACTTTTTCTATTATTTCTTGGGCCGGAACAAAATCCAATGGATTCAACGAGTCTTCCAGTTCATGAAAGGTCGTGATCGGCGTGAACGCATCCGCTGACACCGTATAGTAACCGACCAGACTCACAGGCTCGGGCGTTGAACATCTTATCAAAGGAACGTGCAGGTCGGAGAATCGCTGTAACTGCGGCGACCGATTCATCAACCCGACCAATATCTCTGATCCGTAGGTAACGAGACGGACCGTCTCCGGATGCTCATCAAAAAGCTCCCGATCAAAAGTCACCGCCACTGGCGTGTCATCAAGATAAAGCGTCCATGCGTTGGGATAATCCCTATGCGACGCCCACGAAGATTTCAGACTCGGCGATTGTGTTAACGTTGATTCAAGATCCTTTAGAGTAACAGGGCATTGGCCCCTGACATCTTCAACCTCCTCAACCACGTATTCATCGAGGTCCAGTCCTAGGGCAGACAACTCGTCATACTTCCTGTTGAGATCGGCTATGGCCTGTTGTAGGCGTTCTTCCCTCGCGTCTCTTTGCGTCAACGCGACTTCCTGGATAGTCTTGGCCACACCTGAAAGTATAGGTTGCAATTCACCAACAACCCATTCAAACCAGTTTATCCTGGAACTCAAAGCCTGGTATATCTTCGCCTCAACAGTATCGGCGTAAAAATAGTTCGATATAAAAACCTTTTCATGGCCACCGATTCGATCTATACGACCAATCCTCTGTTCGGCCCGCATCGGGTTCCAGGGCATGTCATAATTGATCAGGACACCGCTCGTTTGAAGGTTCAGACCTTCGCTCGCGGCTTCCGTGCATAACAAAATCTTTATTTTGTCAGCTTTGCGGAAAAGGTTTTTGATTTCTTCCTTGCTCACCGTGGTCCAATCAACGCCGTTCCACAACTCACCGCCCCGTCCCGAGTAACAGGCTACAGCGCTGCCGTATACCCCTCGCAGCTGATCCCGCAGATAATCCATCGTGTCCGTGTATTGAGTGAATATTACCAGCGATTCCTGAGTATTGAGGTAATTCTTGATATCATGATGGAGTTGTTTCCATTTTGAGTTGCTCTTTAGCAGACGTATGTCATGGAGAAAATCCTCTACATATTTGATTTCCACCTCGAACATTTCGGGATCGAGTTCGATTTCTTCTGAAATGTCCTGGTCAAGATCTTCCTGTTCCAGATCCTCATCCGCGAGCCACTTTCCAGCAGCCTGATCATATTTGGCGTTAGCCTTGGATTGGGATCTCAAAAACTCAAGCCTGCGTTCAAGGCTTTTCTCAACGGCGTAAAAGGAACTCGTTAACCGCCGACGGTAAACCGTCATTATGAATCCAAGTCCCTTACGCTTTTCTTCATATTTCTGATAGAAATCGCTTATATATTCTTCAATACGTTCATAAAGCGCTCGTTCATCAGGGTCCATCTGGATCCATTCCGGCTTTGGATGTCTTTCCGGGACGCTGCCGGTTAAAAGTCCCTTTTCCTTATAGGCCCGTAAAAGTCTTCTCGTGCTCCGTTTCATCAATCTTTTAAGGGGCGTAAACTTTTTGATCATGGCAATAAGCAGCGACTGACCCTTTGAGGAAAGCTGTTTTAAAATGTTCTTGCGATTCAGGGACGTATGGATATTCAATAATTCATCGCCAACAACCGACCCCAATGTATTATGAACCAGCGCCTTGAACTGTTCATCGACCGTGGTTCCGCCGGCAAGCGAGTCCCTGAACATGTTGATCGCAAAGTCCCAATCAGTTTTTTCAAAGGGTTTTTTCAATTCCGAAAAGAATTGAAGATAATTATATTCGGAGGCTTCCCAACGGCCACCTATGCCGAGCGCACGGGTGGGGTCCCAAACTTCCACTGGATGAACCTGCATGGGAGTGGCGGTAAGCAGGAATAGACATTTTGTCTTTTTGACCAGGCCTTCGAGATCCTTTGTTCCTTCTATCAATTCCAGGAGACGGTTTGGTCTGCGTCTTTCGTCAAGAAAATCCTTTCGTCTCGCATGATGAGCTTCGTCTATGATAACGGCATCCCATGGCTTGGCCGCTAAAACCCTGTCCTGTTGTTCCTTGCGTTTTGCTAGTTGGGATGAAGCTATAAATATGGGATATTCATCCCAGAAGTTCTCGCAATTCAAAGGCAGCGGATTCCTGAAATAGTCGGTGAAGCCGCCTCTGTCATACAACGGGACGTTCAGGCACATTTTTTCATAGAGTTCTTCCTGCCATTGGCGTGAAACACTCTTTGGCGTCAGCATCAGGCAGCGTTTGACTTTGCCGGAAATGATCAACTTTCGCAGCGCCATGCCGGCTTCAATGGTCTTGCCGAGACCGACCTCTGAGCAAAACATGAAGCTCGATGGATAAGCGCTTACAACATCATTGACCGTTTTTTTCTGGTGGGGCCACAGATCAACTGTCGCGGTTTCCTGTCCGACGAGATCGCCGTTCGGTAAGTTAGGAGCGTCTCGCAGGAACTGAAAGATTATGCGTTCACGCTGTTCGGGAGTTACAGACCCGGTTGGTTCGACGGGCTTTTCTTCCTCAGGTTCGGGTGGTCTTGATGGGGCGTAATCGAGGAGTCGCTGTCTAACCGCTGTGGGGATGTCCAGGGCTATCCAGTCCTTTTCCCGTCCGGTCCAGAGATAGTCGAATCGATATTTTATCTGCTTTAGATATGGAGCGGAGTCATCCCATGATCTGTAGATCATGAAGGTCTCGTAATTGTTTTCCCAGCCCTGACCGGATTCATTCACACTACCGGAAAACCCGAGCTGGTCTCCGTATAAGTCAGTAACCAGGGCTTCTTTAGGATGATAGTAGTCATGAGATTCACTTGAGGATAGAGGAACCCCGTTTCTGGATGGCAAGACGACTTTAATTTCCAGGGCCTTTTCAGCAACCATCCACGTTAATACCTGAATTTTGTTCTGAATGAATTTTTCGAGGTCCGAAATTTCGGAGAGCATTGACTGGGAAATTCTCCCAGAAAGAGCCGGAACATAGAAATCCCTGACTCGATCATCCTGAGGACCGTAGTTGATCTTGGAAGGGTAATCCTTGAGAGACGACGCTAAGGCCATAAAAAGTCTCGCCTAAGGTTCTTCAGATTCTTCCTGGATTTTATCCAGACAGTATTCGATGTCTTCTATGGAAGCCCTATAGTCCCTGCGCATAAATGGTTTCCTCAAAAATTGGCTTACGAAGCCGGGGTTTTACAGCATCGGCAATGACCAGATCGACCTTACAATCGAAAAGTCTCTCCAGAAAAATTTTCAGGTCCATATAGTTGTGGAATGTCTTTTTTTCAAACTCAACCAGGAAATCCATATCGCTAGCTTGCTTTTCATCGCCACGAGCATACGACCCAAAAAGTCCCAGTTTACGAACGCCGTAGCTCTTTATCGTGGCGCTATTTTCCGACAATTTTTGAAGAATAATTTCTTTGTTCATGTTGTAATATCTTTCATATTGGCCTAGCCTCCCGGAGAATCTTTTTTCGAAGGAGCCAATATATGGAATCAGGAGTGCAAACGTGGACCTTACGGCCCAATAACTCTTCAAGATCCAGAGTCAACTCAGCCATGTCAAAAAGTGTTCGCGACTCTTCCATTTCAACCAGTAGGTCTATATCGCTATCCGGGCCGCTATCTCCACGAGCCACTGAGCCAAAAACACGAAGATTTTTTGCTCCACGCAACTCAGCAATCCTGAGAATCTCGTCTCGTTTGTTAACCCTACAACGCGACTTATTTTTTTGGTTGCAATTATTTAATGCCTGCCATACTACGCAACATACCCTGAAAGGAGGAGGCAGGCCATGCTCCCGTGTTCACGATGTGACGAACACCTCTACCCAGTCCCGAAATTTGA
>JARLHM010000153.1 GCA_031292235.1 Syntrophaceae bacterium
GCAGACGCTGCTGCTCGAATCGTAATTCAGAACGCTCTATTCAAGGGTTCCAAGAAACTCAGCGCTCTCACGGCGCCGTGGTGCACCTATACCGATCCCGAGATCGCCCATGTGGGCATGTATGAGAGGGATGCGGCTAAACAAAAGATACCCGTAGATACATTCGTGAAACCTCTAGCGGAAGTGGACAGAGCGATGCTGGACGGGGAGGATGAAGGATTCGTCAAGATTCATGTGAAAAAAGGGACTGACAAGCTCCTCGGAGCGACAATCGTAGCCACCCATGCTGGTGAAATGATAAGCGAACTGACTCTGGCCATGGTGGGCAAGTTAGGATTGGGGACCATTTCCAAAGTGATCCATCCTTATCCGACTCAAGCGGAAGCGATCAAACAGGCTGCTGACGCGTACAATCGAACCCGGCTCCCCCCTTTTGTGAAGAAACTGTTTGCCAAATGGTTTTCCTGGACACGCTGAGACAAGACTGTAAAAGTCTATATTGTTAGGAGGAAACTCATGGAGAGTTACTACGATCCCAAAGACCTCGCAAAATTCCCTGACGTCGGCGAAGAGGCCCCGGAGTTAGCGAAGAAGTTTTTCGATTATTACGGAGCAGTGTTTGCCGAAGGGGACCTTACTGAGCGAGAGAAGGCGCTTATTGCATTGGCCGTAGCCCATGCTATCCAATGTCCATATTGTATTGACGCTTACACTCAGACCTGTCTGGAAAAGGGAGCTAGTCTCAGTGAAATGACCGAGGCGATTCATGTAACGACGGCCATAAGAGGCGGAGCTTCGCTCGTTCATGCCACCCAGATGAGGAAAATCGCCAAGAAGCTGTCCATGTGAGCCACGGAGGCTGTCATGTCACAGAAAACCGCCCCGCTAACCACCGCTCCGGATGTGAGCGCCGAGCTTCCCCAAAGGCTCGGGATACGACCTTTTGCTCAGACATTGGTCGAGCATGGACTTGATCTCATAAGAGGAGAAACCACCACTCTTCAGATCAACCTGGGGTTGTTATGCAACCATACTTGCCGGCACTGCCACCTGGAAGCTGGGCCTGGCCGCACGGAACTCATGAACCGGAAAACGGTTGACGCTGTAGTCGCCTATGCCCGACGGGAACGCTTCCAGACTATAGATATCACCGGCGGCGCTCCGGAGCTAAACCCAAACCTGGGCTATCTCATCGAAACGATAGCTCCCGAAGCCCCGAGGCTGATGCTTCGGGTGAACCTCACTGCTATAGCCCAACAGAACACCAACTACTTGCTGGATCTGTGCATGGCTAACCGAGTGGTTATTGTGGCGTCGTTTCCTTCCGTGAATTCTTCCCAAACTGACGCTCAGCGGGGAAGAGGAGTATTGGATAGAAGCGTCGCCATGCTTGCGAAATTCAATGCCTTGGGTTATGGAAAAAATGGAACTGGCCTCGAACTGAATTTGGTATCCAACCCGACGGGCGCTTTCTTGCCAGTTGCCCAGTCTCAGGCCGAGAAGAAATTCAGGAGCGATCTCGAACGAAAGTGGGGAATTTCTTTCAACAACTTGTTTACGTTCGCGAATGTGCCGTTGGGGAGGTTCCTGACATGGCTCATAGACTCCGGGAACCTCGATTCATACATGAAAAAGCTGTCTGCTGGCTTCAACCATTGCGCTGTCGCGGGATTGATGTGTCGAACATTATTGTCCGTGAATTGGGAGGGCTATTTGTTCGATTGCGATTTCAACCTGTCGAGGGGGGTCTACCTTGCTGGTCATAAGCGACATGTATCTGAGATGGACGGGTTACCGGGACCTGGAACTCGCATACCCACTGGCAACCATTGTTATGCGTGCACAGCCGGGTCGGGATTTTCCTGAGGAGGATCGATCGTGACCCAGGTGGGTCCTTAGCAACAAGCGAAAAGGTAAGCCGATTACCTGATTGGTTTGAAACTCATGCCGGGTTCGTTGCGATTTTTCGAAACCGGACCGGCGTCAGGGCGCCAAGCCATTATATACTACAACTGAAAGGACTTTCCCAGTGCCCAGAGACATCCCTGTCGGTAACGGACGACTTCTCGTATGCTTTGACAATGAATATCGAATCCGGGACCTGTATTTTCCTCACGTAGGTCAAGAAAACCATATCAACGGCAACTATTGCAGGATCGGTATCTGGGCTGACGAGAGCTTCTCCTGGGTGGGACCAGGCTGGAAGGTTGATCTCGGATATGCCACCGACACCTTGGTCACCAATGTGAGTCTTTACAATGAGGATTTTCAGTTGCTTGTCTCGGCTCGAGATGCGGTAGATTTTCACGAGAACATCTACATCCGGGAGATCGAGATAGAGAACTTGAAACCGCAGCGTAGGGAAATCCGTATTTTCTTTTCCCACGACTTCAGTATTTACGGGAATGACATCGGGAATACGGCAGCTTACGATCCAGAGACTGGGGGAATAGTCCATTACAAAGCTGCCCGATATTTTCTTCTCAACGGCACAACAGAAACTCATCCAGGTCTTCTCGGGTTTGCGACGGGCCAGAAAAACATTCGTGGTCTTGAAGGGGCTTTTCGGGATGCCGAAGACGGCATTCTATCAGGCAACCCGATCGCTCAAGGAGCAGTGGATTCTGTTATCTGTCTTAGTCTTGAAGTTAACGGCCTTTCCAAAGCAAAAGCCCATTTCTGGCTGACCGCAGCGGAGACATGGAACCAGGTCCGTGTCCTCGACGCGATTGTTAAGCACAAAGGGCCCGAGGCCCTCATTACTCGAACTGCCGATTACTGGCGCCTGTGGGTAACCAAAGAAACCCCGCGTCTGGATTTATTGCCACCCCATATAGGTAAATTGTACGGTCGAAGCCTTCTCGTCCTGCGGACTCAGATGGACTGGCAGGGAGGTATTGTTGCGGCGAATGATTCAGACATAGTCCACTTTAATCGGGACACCTATTCGTATATCTGGCCACGCGATGGGGCGCTTGTCGCCAATGCTCTGGATCAGTCGGGTCACCTTATGCCCGCTCAAGCATTCTACCAGTTTGCTGCGGATGTCATAGAGAAAGAAGGGTATTTCCTACACAAGTACAACCCTGATCGCACGCTCGCCTCTTCATGGCATCCATGGTTTAGCAACGGAGAGCCCCAACTACCCATACAGGAAGATGAAACTGCTCTCGTCTTGTGGGCGCTTTGGCGCCACTTCGTCAAGTATCGGGACATCGAGTTTATCAAGCCATTGTACAAGCCGCTCATAAAGAACGCCGCCGATTTTATGTGCGCTTTCAGGGACGAGCAAACCGGTCTTCCTGCTCCTTCGTATGACCTGTGGGAAGAACGCCGTGGAATATGGAGCTTTACCGTTGGCGCAGTCTTCGGAGGTCTGACGTCAGCTTCCTTGTTCTGTAACGTGTTCGGGGAGAACCAAAGGGCTGAAGTGTATCGCAAAGCGGCGGCTGAAATACGGGACGCGGCTTCAACTCATCTGTGGAGACAAGACCTCAACCGTTTCTGTAGAATGCTATACCGCGATCCCCGAGGCAATCTTGAGGTTGATTCTACCGGTGATGCGAGCATTTGGGGACTCTTCGCGTTTGGTCTCTACTCTGCTGACGATCCGAAGATAGCTTCCACCATGTCAGACCTGAGGGAAAGACTATGGGTGGGAGCAGGCGTGGGCGGAATGGCTCGGTATGAGAATGATTATTATCACCAGGTGACCAAAGATGTGCCGGGTAATCCCTGGTTCATATGCACTCTGTGGTTGGCCGACTACCTTGCCGAAAGAGCAACTGACGAAAAGGAGATAGCAGAGGCTGTGGACATACTCAAATGGGTGACCGATCACGCCCTCCCGTCGGGGATTCTCGCTGAACAGGCGCATCCGTTCACAGGGGCGCCTTTATCGGTCTCACCACTCACATGGAGCCACGCCACATTCGTTGCAACGGTTCATCGCGTTCTCCGTCGTCTGGGAGCTATAAAGACCTGTCCTCAATGCGGCTCGCCCCTGACCGACCACGAAAAGAGAGAAGATTGGATCCAGCGGTTGTATTCGGAGACCTGCGACGAAATCTATGGCATGTGCAGGATCGAATGAGCTAATTCAATCATCCGCGATGACATGAGGCAAGATGGCCAACAACTCGGGGATGCGATGCTAAAAGTGTCAACGACAAGCCAAAGATAACGCAGGAATGGGGATTGCCGGTAAATTTGTCGAATGCCTCGCTAATAATCCAGTAAGTATTTAAGCCGACTTAGCTTCTATCGAATGCCCGAATACTTAGACTTGATCATTGAAGCTCTTGATTGAGCACACACTAGACTGTCCATATTGTTTGTCCTTGAAAACTCGGAGACGAAACCAAAAGCCACGCAGTGAGGCACTGTATCCAAATGAGGAATGGGAATAGCATAGCCGTTATTATTCCTGCGCTTAACGAGGAGAAATCGATTGGAAGAGTTTTAACCGCTATCCCGAAGTGGGTAGACGAAATAGTAGTCGTAGACAACGGCTCAACCGATAACACACCAACGATCGCGGCCAAGCACGGGGCACGTGTGGTCTTTGAGCCTCGACGTGGTTATGGCTCTGCTTGTCTTAAGGGTATCGCATCCCTTAGGAAACCTGACATAGTAGTGTTCATGGACGCAGATTTCAGCGACCACCCTGAAGAAACGCACCTCCTGGTAGATCCCATAGTCGCTGGGATCGCGGACATAGTGATTGGCTCTCGCGTCTTGGGGAACCGTGAGGACGGCGCTCTAACCCCTCAAGCGATCTTCGGTAACTGGCTTTCCTGTAGGCTCATAGCACTGCTGTGGAAAACCAGATTTACAGACTTGGGGCCCTTTCGCGCCATTAGTTTCGGAGCGCTTCAACGACTTGGAATGTGTGACCCTGATTACGGCTGGACCGTAGAAATGCAGATTAAGGCAGCGAGACAAGGGCTACGTTGCATGGAAGTCCCCGTGTCGTATCGCAAACGAATAGGCAAGTCAAAAATCTCTGGAACCGTTAGGGGGGTCGTTGGCGCAGGGGCCAAGATTCTCTACACCATCTTTACAGCCTCTCTGGAGGGTTTTCTCTCCAAAAAAAGTAATAAGGATATTATTATAATATTTTGTCGCTACCCAGCGCCCGGAAAAACCAAGACCCGTTTAATTCCAGCGCTTGGGACGCAGGGCGCCGCGGATTATCACAGACTTCTCTCCCAACTGATAGTTAGTTGCGCCCGAGATTTTGTCAAACTCCACCGAAGGACGGCTATCGAGATCTATTACACTGGAGGTAACGAGGCATTAATGAAGGATTGGCTGGGAGCCGACCTTTTGTATTTCGAGCAACCGTTAGGTGACCTCGGGAGCCGAATGCAATCCTCTTTCGACCGAGCGTTCTTAAAAGGAGCAGGCCACGTTGTCATTTTTGGAACCGATGTCCCTGCCCTTTCCGTTAACTTACTCGAAGAGGCTTTTAAAAAACTCGAGTCCCACGACATGGTCCTTGGACCATCTGAAGACGGCGGTTATTACCTCATCGGTTTCAATCGACCATTTAACGGTCTTTTCCAAGGCATAGCATGGGGCACTCACACCGTGGCGCAGGACACTCTGAGGCTGGCAAGACAGCATCATTTGTCCCATGACTTGATAAAGCGTCTCAAAGATGTTGACAGACCGGAAGACCTAATCATCCACGAAGGACATCCGCTCCCAACGGCTGATTTTTCGGAGCCTAGCGCCATTCGCTCTTCGCTGAAATCAATTTCGGTAATAATCCCAACTCTGAACGAGGAATCAAACATTGCCAACACCTTAGCCACGGTTATGGGCTTCGATAACGTGGAGATTATTGTGGTTGATGGCGGCAGTACGGACAGAACGGTTGAGATAGCCTGCGCTCACGACGCAACGGTATTGTCAGGTCCGGAAGGAAAGGCTGCCCAGATGAATCTGGGCGCATTGGCGGCACGTGGAGAATTCCTGGTTTTTCTTCATGCGGACACTCTTCTCCCTGAAGGGTGGGTTGATCACGTTCATTGCGAAATGGAGCGAAATAGGGCCGTTGCAGGGGCTTTTGAGCTTCATATCGATTGTGACTTGTTGGGACTACGTCTGATAGAAACGCTGGCGAATCTACGATCGCTGTGGTTAGGAATGCCGTACGGCGACCAGGCAATATTCACCAAATCTGAGATCTTTAGGTCCATTGGCGGATTTCCCAACCAGCCGATCATGGAAGACTTCGAATTGATGAGACGTCTGCGCAAAAGGGGAAGAATAAACATTGCTCCAGAGGCCATTTTCACGTCCGCCAGGCGATGGGAAAAACATGGGATCTGGGCTACCACAGCAATCAACCAAGTCCTCATAATCGCCTATTTGCTGGGAATTTCTCCCAAGCTTCTGGCGCGATTCTACATACGATGATGAGCGATTCCCCAGCCGAGTGGCAACTCTCCAAACTGTGAGTAGGAACACAGCGCCTGTTGAGGAGAGATCGCAAGTGCCGGAATTGAAATCGTGCGAAAAATCACTTCACTCTCCGGTATTCTCACCAATCCTAAGAAGGGATGCCTCGGATTTCTCTTGCCTTTGCCCCTCTTTTGTCCAACCAGTGCTGTAATCCAGCCATGTAAGTATAAACAACAGGCGTCAAATAAAGGGTGACCACCTGCGATAGCAACAACCCGCCAACAACAGCGAGCCCTAGAGGTTGTCTCGAATCCCCTCCGGCTCCGAACCCAATAGCGATTGGCGTCATACCTGCTATAGCCGCTATTGTTGTCATCATGATCGGACGGAAACGCACCACTGAGCCTTCCACGGCCGCATCCAGAGGCGTTTTCCCCTCAGCTTCCGCCTCCAAAGCAAAATCTACGACCATGATGGCGTTCTTCTTAACTATGCCTATCAACATAAACAGGCCGACAAATCCGTATAAATCCAGACTGAACCCAAAAAGCCACAGCACCAACAGCCCGCCGAAAGCGGCTGATGGCAATCCGGCTATAATAGTCAGAGGATGCAGAAAACTCTCGTATAGGCATGACAGAATCATAAAAATAATTATGATGGCGACGACAAGAAGAATCGAGAGACTTCGGACTGACCCTTCGAAAGCCTCCGCTGTTCCACCGAATTTGAATCGAACGGAATCGGGAAGCATCTTCGAAGCCATTGCTCTGAGGGTATCGGTCGCTTGGCCGATCGAAAATCCGGGCGCTGTGTCAAAGGATATGGTAACAGATGGGAACTGGCCGTAATGATTTACAGTCAGAGGTCCGGTCCTGGCTTTCACATCCGCCACTACATCCAGTCTGACCATCTCTCCGGACCTGTTTTTTAAATAAAGGGAAGATAGTTGGTCGGGGTAATGCTGATAATCCTTTTCTACTTCCAGGACGACCTTGTATGTGTCGGTTGTCCCGTAAATGTTGGAAATTTCGCGGGACCCATAAGATGAAAACGCCGACTGCTCCAGGTCTTCCGCCGTTATCCCGAGCGAAAACGCTTTATCCCTATGAATGTCGATGTAAGCTTCGGGGTTCTTAATGTACAGATTGGAGTTGACTCCCGTTATCTCAGGCGTAGCAAACATTGCGTAAGTGAATTTCTGCGCATTTTTGAAAAGCGACGGCGTGTCGGTCGATTGCAGAATCAACTGATAAGGACTGGCCGATATCTCAGTGCTGATCTCAATAAGAGGCGGCGCCGAGTAGAATGTGAGCAGTCCAGGGATTGAGTTCACTACCGGAAAGAGTTCAGCCATAACCTTTTGAGCCGTAACCTTTCTCGGAGGCCTATCATTTAGAAACGCAATTGTGAATCCTTGATTCCGTTGAGGATAGCCCGCCACATTCAGGACCGATCGTACGTTAGGGTTAGCCCGTATCATCGGTTGCAGTTCCTGAAGTTTTCCTTGCATCGCTTCTGGCGAGATACCCTGCTCACCTATACAGAAGCCGATAAGATAGTTCATATCCACAGGGGGAACAAATCCCTTCGGGAGAGCGATAAAGAAATAGACGCTGGCCCCCAGGATAAACACTGAGATCAACATAGTAACGAGTCTGTGATGAACAGCTAAAACGAGAGTCCTTTTGTAGAACCTCAACATGGCCCCAAAAACAGGGTCTGACTCGGCTAGCCGACTCTGAGGCCGCAGCAGGCGGCTACTAAGCATGGGTGTAACAACCAACGCTACAACACCTGATATTACGATTGCTACTGTGATAGTGACGGCAAACTCATGCAGGACTCGGCCATATATCCCGGACATAAACATGATTGGTACAAAGACAATCGCCAGACTGGAAGTCATTGAGACAATAGTGAAGACAATCTGTTTAACTCCATCTACCGCCGCCTGAAAGGGCCTTTTCCCCATCTCGAGATGTCGCACCACATTCTCCAACACCACGATAGCATCGTCTACCACGAAGCCTACGGACAGGACCAGCGCAAGTAGTGACAGGTTGTCAAGGGAATACCCAAACAGATACATCACTGCAAAGGTGGAAACAATCGATAGAGGTATCGCTATGCTGGCTATAAATGTCGCAGACAAATTCCTCAGAAAGATGAAAACAACGACTATAACCAGTATCACTGCCAGCGCCAGGGTCAGTTTCACATCATCAAGCGAGGCCCTAATCGATTGAGACATGTCATAGACCACTTCCAGTTTTACCGTTGGCGGTAAAGAAGCCCTGATAGCAGGCATAAGCTTTTCTATATCATCAACGATCTCGATTGTGTTCGAGCCGGGTTGTCTCTGGACTGCCAGGGCCACGCATTTCTTGCCATTGTAGTAGCAAAATACCTTATCCGCATAAACGCTATTTTTCACGGTTGCGACTTCGTCAAGCCGCACGGGCTGCCCTTCAACGTACGAAACAATGATGGGATCGTACGCCTTGGCGTCCATTAGCTGTCCTGAAGCCTTTAGGGTGTTTGTTTGATGCTTACCATCGAGAGTACCTAGCGGCAAGTTCACATTCTGCGCGACAATAGCGTTCCTGACCTCATTAATCCCAATTTGTTTGGCCGCCAGCAAGTCTGGTTTAATGTAAACTCTGACGGTGAACTTCTGTTGGCTGTAATTGAGTACCTGAGCCACACCAGGCACCATAGAAAGCGCATTCGAGACATATGTCTCCGCATAGTCATTCACCTTATAAAGAGGCATAGCGTCAGAGTGCAAAACCAGGTAGTAAATAGGTCTTTCAGCGGGGTTCACCTTGGAAAAAGAGGGGGGACTGGGCATGTTGGGCGGCAACAACCCGCTAGCTCTTGTAATTGCGGCTTGAACGTCCATAGCCGCAGCATCGATCTTCCTGGAAAGATCAAACTGAAGATTGATGGTGGTTTTCCCCTGAGAACTGGTGGAGTTCATTGTCCTTAACCCCTCGATCGACGAAAATTGCTTCTCAATGGGAGTGGCCACGCTGGAGGCCATGGTGTCAGGGTCAGCCCCGGGTAAAGTGGCCAGGACCGATATGGTGGGGAAATCAACTTGCGGCAGCGCTGACACTGGTAAATTTCTGTAGGCTATAACCCCGAAAAATAGCATTGCCACCATTATGGTTGTGGTCAACACGGGGCGCCTTACAAAAAGCTCGGTCAGATTCATGGTTTTTGGACCTTGTCCGTGCCGCCTTTGATCGAGTCCACTTTCCCGTCTTTCCGGGAACTTGTCGCCTGAAGGGCCTTCTGCATTTGTTCTTTAGTAATAACTATCGCCCCAGGCCGCAGCATAAGCTGACCATCGGTTATAACTCTCTCATTCGGCTTCAACCCTTCAGAAATCACGGCCATATCGGTTTCACGACGATCAACCTTTACAGGTCGTATTGCCACAGTCTGGTCTTGGTTTACCACCCACACGTACTGACCATCAGGCCCGTCGTTAACAGACCTTACAGGGACAAGCAAGGCTCCAATAGTTGTAGTGAGCTTCAAACGAACCTCTACAAACTGACCAGGCCAAAGTCTTGATTCCGGATTTGCAAAAGTCCCTTCAAGCGCGATCATTCCGGTCCGCAGGTTTATATTGTTGTCAATAAGAGTTAGCTGGCCTGTCTCCCGCTTATCACTCCCTTGTATCAGAACATCCACCTGAAGAGGCGCCACAGTGTTGAACTTGTTAATTTGGTCAAGAAACTTTCCTGGAACGGAAAACTTAACTTTTATGGGATGTATTTGCTTGATTGTGACTAGTCTGTCCTGATTAGCGTTAACAATGTTAAAATTGTCTATGTAAATTTCGCCTGACGGGCCGGTAATTGGTGATCTAATGGAACAATAGCCAAGGTTCAGTTTGGCGCTATCGAGCTGCGCCTCGTTTAGTTTCATTTGATAGAGTTTGGAATTCATATCCACTTGTTTGGCCTCAAGCTGCTCCTCACTTACCGCCTTCTCCCCAAAAAGTCCTTTGTATCTTAGAAAGTCCCTCTTAGCCTGCTCATACTGAACTCTGGATTGATTGAGTTGCGCTTCGCCCTCTTGGACTTTGGCTTCAAATGGCGCTGGATCAATAGTAAACAGGTTCTGTCCGTCGGTCAGAGGATCACCGGCCTTAAAAAAAGTCTTTATCAGTTCGCCTGTGACTCGTGATTTGACGTCCACAGTATTATATGCGGAAACATTTCCGATAGCATTTATGAAAAGTGGAGCGTTCTCTACTAAAACTTCGGCAATGTCCACCGGCACTGGAGGAGGTTGCTTTTTGACATCTTTCTTGAACTTACTGCAACTGGTGAGCATGATCAAAACCACACTCAGCAGCAAGATCAGATTCGCCATAACAGAACTTACGCGTGTCGAAGGTTTCGAACCAATCTTCATACTTTCTATCCTAATGTTCTGAAAGATCGGACCAGTTGAACGGAATCAGCCGAACGACCGCAATAGGCCATAGCGCACTAGAATCATCAATTTCTCGAAATGACTATAGACCCGAATGGGACCTCTTGATAAATCTTTGCAAGCCCCATTTTCACCATTTCAAGCAAAGCCAGGAACGTCACTACAAGATTACTCTTCGAAAAATCCTCGGAAAAAAGCCCGCCAAAGGATAGCCAACGATGTTTTTGAAGCCTACCTAAGATCTCGTCCATCTTTTCTCGAATTGAAACGGGTTCATTTTTGATTTCCATTAGCATTTTCGGCTCTTGTTTTTCCAATAAATTCTTAAAAGCCTTGACCAACTCGTTGACATTAATGTTGAGTGACGAACATTCTAGCCCGACGCTAATGAGACCGCTGGACTCTTTGTGAAATACGTCCCGACCAAGCAGAGGCATCGCGCCAAGTTCAGCCGCAATTGTCTTGTACCTTCTGTATTCCAACAAATGAGCCACAAGTTCGGCTCTGGGATCTTCTACATCTTCTGCGGCGTCTTCGTCATCTTTGATTGGCGCAGGTAGTAGCATCTGTGATTTTATATGTGTTAGATAAGAAGCCATCACTAGGTATTCCCCCGCTACCTCAAGGTTGAGAGACTTCATGCTCTCAATAGTATCGAGATATTGACCCGTAATGGACGCAATAGGAATGTCGCTGATTGAGACTTCATTTTTTTCGATCAAGTGTAGGAGTAGGTCCAGAGGACCTTCAAAGATATCTAACTTGACCTCATACGGCATGATTTACCTGATAAGTTTGAGTAAAATATTCTCCACCGCAATGATTGGAGGGGCTATGAGAAAATTGATCGCGCCGGTAAAAAGTAATGCGAGAAGAATGAGAAATCCGTAAGGTTCCACTGCCTCAAGCCTGTATGCGTAACTGCGAGGCAACAACCCCTTCAGGATGCCAAATCCGTCAAGTGGAGGAACAGGTATAAGATTGAACACCGCCAATACAACGTTTATCCGGATTCCAAAGCTCACTATAAGAAATAACGGGCCCAGGAAAAAGTCTGTCGTTGGAGACCTGTATCCAGACAATGCTGCTGTGGAAATTATTTTCAGGCAGATTACAAGTCCTATGGCTGTCAGGATATTCGCCAACGGACCTCCGAGACTAATCCAAACCATATCTTGCAGAGGTTTCTTCAAATATCTTGGATTTACGGGCACAGGTTTTGCCCAACCGATCATCCTTGTGAGCACTAGCGCTAAAGTCCCGAAAGGATCAAGATGACTTAGTGGATTGAATGTTAACCTACCGGCCATCTTGGCTGTAGGGTCCCCAAGTTTATACGCTATATAGCCGTGGCTATACTCGTGAACCGTGATCGCGAGCAGAAACCCCGGCGCTATAAGTACCAACTCTCTCAGATACCTTATTATGTCCAAATCAGGCATGCGATGTGTGAAACCAGGAAGGAACGAAGATTGCGATCAAGCATATTACTTGATCGATGTTCATGAAGGGAATGGCCCTACTTAACAAGGTTCACCAAGAGCCTTCCCCGTGAAAGGACTAATTGCATGAACAGGTCTGGATATCTCAAAAGGCGCCCCATCAGGATTTTTGTTGTTTCTTGCCATCCTGTTTTAACTTGTCTTTACCTTTTCCGCCGGAACCTTTCTTGGTAGGTTCAATGGACTTTACTTCAGCTTTCTTCTTCTTACCGGTGGCTCCGGGTTTTATCATTTCGGCCCTGGCCGCTGCCGCCTCAGCAACTTTTTGTTGCTTTCTCTCCTGCAGCTTCCTGGTTTGTTCCTCAAGGAACGCTATTCGGAGCAAAGCGGAATTAACCTGTTTTATTCTAGCTTTAAGGTGTTTTACCTGAGGATCTTTGTTGATCCGGCTTTCATCAAAACCCTGTTCCGAAAGAGTTTTGCGTCTTATTTCCGATTGCTGGTGGAACCTCGCCTTTTGTTCCTCTCTTGTAGACATGCTTTTTGATGGCATATTGATCCTCTGCTCAGCGTTAATTTATTAAATCGATAATGTGTTGGCTGGGGTGGGAGGATTCGAACCTCCGAATGCGGATTCCAAAGACCCGTGTCTTGCCACTTGACGACACCCCAGCAGAGGGCCCAATGTTCAAAAACGTGAAACCAGTGCCTAGTCTATCGTTACACCCTTTTTCACAGGCCTCGTCAGTATAACTCTCCATGATTTCGGAAAATCCGAAAATTGTGAATCATGAGTTTCTCTATCAACGAATCCGAAGACCGTAGGACCACTTCCGCTCATTAACGGATTTTCAATCCCTAAGCCTCGTAACGCGCCCACCACTGAGGAAATTGAAGGATGTAGACGCTCCGCCACTGTTTGCAAATCATTATATAGGAAGGATCGCGGGTCGCGGCTTTCCTTATATAATCTTCGCAGAATACCTGGTCTCATTTCTCCTGTCAAGGTTTTAGAAACCTCTCCGAAAATCCTTGCGGTAGAAACTGGAAATCCAGGATTAACCAATAATATGTCATCGGATTGCTCTATGAAAACACTCGTTAACTTCTCACCTATACCCTCTCCGATTGCGGCGCCACCATGGAAGAAGAATGGGACATCCGCGCCGATAGCCGCCGTAAGCGGAATTATCGCATCGAGATCCAGCCAATCAAGATCAAACAAGTTCTTTATTCCGAGTATTGTGGCAGCGGCGTTAGAACTACCACCGCCTAATCCCGCCGCTACCGGTATTTTCTTGCGCAACTCTATTTCAACGTCAAACCTCCTGCCGGATAACGTCTCCAACCATTTGAGCGCCTTGAAGATAATATTGTCATCCGTCTGAAGTTCAGGAACTCCAATTACTCGCAGTTGTGTACCGGTATCCATTTGTTTCATCACAATTTCGTCAGCGATGTCGATTTCCTGAAACAGGGTCTCAATTTCATGGTAACCGTCAGGCCTTTTTCCGAGCACCCGAAGAAACAGATTGATTTTGGACGGGCTACGAAGGCGAATACTTTTCATAGGACTTTCCTTGTCATACTGACCGGAAACTGTGCTAAAAAATCTCTATGTCGACCTAAACTAGTGACGGGACCATCAAAAAAGTCTATATTGTACCTCAATTGGACATTCAGCTTACGACATTAGTTCTACCAATGACTTGATTCAATTTGCAGTTCAAAAACCTTTTAGAATTCTAACAGTTTGAAATCTTACCAAACGACATGTCTGGGAGGAAATTATATTTTGGAGCGTCTCCTAAAACTAGGCAATAGAAGTGTGCGCATCACTGCCCCAAAAAATGTTCGTGAATCCGGAGACCGGATTTCCTTCTGGTGGGGAGTCACTACGGCTTCGATCAATCTGACTCGCCGGATTCTGGATGGAGATGATCTGACAGGCAAGAAAGTATTGGAACTGGGTTGTGGGCTTGGATTATCAGGAATCGGCGCACTAATAAAAGGGGCCGATGTGACGTTCAGCGATTATGTACCGGAGGCGTTAGAATGCACAGCCAGAAATGTCACTATGAACGCATTGGACTCAAACAAGGCCGAATTTCTGAGTCTTGATTGGGAAATCCCAGTAAAAGTCCCGCAGTTCGATTTAATCATTGGCGCGGAAATTATATACGACTATTTCTTTCACAGTTCTTTGATTCGATTAATAGAACAGGCATTAGCCCCTGGTGGTCGCATTCTGTTGGCAGACAGAAAGCGACTCGTAGTCGAACGTTTTGTAGGTCGGCTCTTGTCCCGAGGCTTTGTTTGTAAAGAGGACCTTTCCACCTTCCACATTGGTGGATTCCCGAAACAGGAAATCACGATTTTTGAGATCACTCGCTAGTTAAAATAAGTTTTTGGACGATGACCACTAAATGGACAAAGATACCGATTTGTTTTGTCCGCATAAACAAAAAGAATTTGGCTGGACCCCAAACTTGAGGTCTACCTGCAACCTCAAGCGAAAGCGGCAACTGTGTTAAGCAACAATATGACGGTCACCAGAAACGGTATTCTGAACATGGAAATCCTCCCAATTTGGTGTTTAAAATAATACAGTAATCAGAGGGTACCAGTCAATGAAAAAGATTAATACCCTGAATTCCAAAAGTTTTACTATTTTTTTGATCAAGGACCAAATTATCCC
>JARLHM010000154.1 GCA_031292235.1 Syntrophaceae bacterium
CAATTGCTGGATTTCGGTTTGTTCAGGCAATTTCAATTCTCCCTTTCAAGCCAAAGTTTCTCCAAACTTCATCAAAACAATTTCCTTAGATCCGCTATGCTGTCAAGAACATACTTGGGCGAAAATGAATATTTCGGAAGATCAGTCATTGAGGTAGCCCCGGTCAGGACAAGCACGGACGACATGCCTGCCCTTCTCGCGAAATCGACATCAGTGTCCATTCGATCACCTACAACAAGACATGCCGAAGCTTCAACTCCGAGTCTTTCCAACGCCAGTTCCGCCATGTCTGTAAACGGTTTGCCAAAGACGCGATCCGGTTTTTTGCCCGCCGCTGTAGATATTGAAGCGACAACGCTTCCGGCCCCCGGGCTAAACCCATCCGCCTCGGGATATGTCGCATCGAGGTTTGTAGCCCAAAAGAGTGCCCCCATCTGAATAGCGCGATGGGCCCTTTTCAATTTTTCATAAGTAAAATATCTGTCAAGCGCAACCACGACTATATCGGTGTCTGCTGGATCGTCAGTTATAGTAACCCCAACGCCTTCGAGGCCTTGAATAAGTCTGGGCTGTCCGACGACCATGATCCTTGAGTGGACAAAGTTCCTGGCGACTTCTCTAATAAGAGCTGACGCTGAATTAATAACCTGATCTTCAGAAACAGGCAATCCAAGTCTGGTTATCTTCGAGGCAAGGTACGAGGCCAGAGTGGATCCGTTATTTGACAAAAACAGCCACCTTACACCTACTTCAGAGAGTTCTCTGTAAACATCGTCAGCTCCCGCTATCAAGGTGTCCCCACGATTAATCGTACCATCCATGTCAGCCAATACGGCTTGGTAGTTCATTTATTACCTTGTTCAGCGTTAAACCTCTCACCATATAAGGTTTCCTGAAGTTCTCTGGACTCAACCAGTTTCAGGTTCTGCTTTGCGTCCAAAAAAGAAGGGGATATTGCCAAAGCTCTTTCAAAATCCAATTTAGCGGCGGGATAATTGCCTACCTTCAAATAAAAAAAACCTCGATTATTTAAAACTAGTGGATCGTGAGAATCAAGGCTGAAAGACTTTTCGATATCCGCTATAGACTGCTCAAGGTCTCCCATCAGGAACCTTGCGACACCTCTCATGCTAAAAGCTCGGGCTGAACCTGGTTTCAAATTGCAAACCCGTTCCATGTCGTTAAAAGCGCGTTGGAAATCTTGCTGGCGCAGATGAACCAGACCACGATCGTAAAGGATCCTGGGATCGTCGTTCATGGTTTCCAACGCCTGTGAGAAATCACTGGCCGCTGAGTCGAACATGCCTCGTTGACACTGAGTTTCTCCCCTCAAAACAAAGATTTCACCGTCGGCGGGATCGATTTGAGAAGCTGAAGTAAGATCGTTTACAGCCCTGACATATTCCTTGAGTTCAGTCAGCGCACGGGCCCTTTCCTTGTATGCCTCAACAAGCTTTGGATCAAGTTCTATCGCTGCGTTCAGGTTGGTCAGCGCTGCGTCTAATTCGGACCGTCGGCTATGTATAACACCCTGAAGTAATCTGCCTTCAGCGCTATTTGGCCATTTCGTCTGTACTTGCCCCAAAATCGTTTCAGCTTTGCTGAAATTTTTGGAATGTATATATGCGCGGGCGGACAGTATAGGCGAGTCAACGTCATCAGGCGACGCAGCATGCTGCGACAATATTTCCAGAGCCTTTTCAGGTTTGCCAATTTTTAGATAAGTGAGGACCCTGTCTTTTCTGATTTTCTCGTCATTCGGCTTGAGGGAGTCGGCTTTGGCGTAATCGGCCAGCGCAGATTTGTAATCTCGCATCTTGGAGTGAACGCTTGCCCTGAATATCAGCACGTCAGGATCTTTGGGAGCGAGATTAGCCATGGTGTCGAGGTCCTGAAGCGCCTTCTTTGGCTTGCCTACTCTCATAAGGACTTTTGCGCGTGCGTCCATTGCAGGCAAGTATGAAGGATCATATCGTAAGGCCCTGCCATATTCGTCTTCAGCTTTAAGAAACGCTTCTTCCTTCTCGTATATTTTTCCTCTCAAAGTATAAGCGCGAGCTGTTCCCGGCCTTGTCAACAGGTAATTCTCCAACGCTAGTGACGCCTGGTCCAGTTGGTCCACCATGGTGAGGCATTCGGCTTTTTCCAGCAAGGCGTTGGATAGCCGCTTGGAGTGACTCATCGCGGAATCCAGGTCTTCCAGCGCGCGGAAATACTCCTTCATTTCCTTGAGAGCAATGGCCCGTTCCAAGTACAGGGACGCAAGTGTTTGTCCGTTAAGTCCCTCTCCCTGAAGGGCTTCATCCAGCATTTCAATTCTTTTGGATGGGTCTTTGATTTCTGAGACGCGGCTTAAAATTGGATTGATGTTTTGAGCGGCGTTCAGGTTCTCGACATTTACGAAATTTAAAGTGATACATAAGATTAACAGCAGTAACAATTTTGTGGGGCACACTTCAGAAATTTGAACCACGATCGAAGGTCCTCTGCACGCCAAACGTATCATGGCATCCTGAGTTTGATCTCTTTTACCAAGGCTTCCAATATCTGGTCAAACTGATGTCTCATTAATATCATATTCTCCCTCATTTGGAGAATGACCTCAACTCCAGGGAGGTTGACTTCAAGGTCATCAACAAGATTGGAAATTATTCGAATTCTTTCAATCTGGTCGATGGTGTATATTTTCCCCTCAGACTGTTCCACAATTGAGCAACTGATGAGTTCTTCCCGTTCGAGTTCATCCAGGAAAGTCTCTTGGAGGCCGAATATTTCAATTACTTGTTCTCTACGATAATAGTTTTCATTCATTGTTCAATCTCGAACTCTCCGGAGGTTTGACTCTGAATATTTAACCCAAAGGGGGAAGGCCATTTTACGCCGGACCGTTTTAACTATCCATCGCTAAAGCTTGATGCCCTGACGAACATTACCCTTGTAAAAAGTGTCCAGTTTTTTTGCGGCGGCCAATGCTTCCTGATCGTCAGTCTCGGGAACCTGAACACGAATCGTGACGTAAAGGTCTCCAGGAATTTTGGTCTTTAAATTGGGCGCTCCTTTACCTTTGAGCCGGAACCGCTGACCAGCCTTAGTCGCTTTGGGAATCTTGAGCTGAACTATTCCTGTAGGGGTATCCACCGGGATCTCGGCGCCGTTCATGGCCTCACCTACAGTTACAGGAATCTCAACTCTCAGGGAATCGCCATCTCGTTTGTAAAGTGGATGGGCGGCGATATGGGTAACTATAAAGAGATCTCCTGGTGGGCCGCCATTTCTGCCTGGCTCACCCTTACCCGCCAGCCTTATCTTTGAGCCGTCATTGACGCCTGCGGGAATGGTTACATCGATGGTTTCAACTTTAGGTTTGACACCGGTCCCATTACAGTCCCTGCATGCTTGCCCTGCCCTGCCTGTGCCTCCGCAATCAGGACAAGCCCTGCTGAAGTTTACCGGTCCCTGGGATACTCCTGTCTGACCTGTGCCGTTGCACGTCCGGCAGACGCCATCGCCAGGGGTCCCTACCCTGCCCATGCCGCCACAGGTGGCGCAAGGCGCGCTGGTTTGCAGGTTGACTCTGGTCGACCCACCGTGCATCGCAATATTAAAGTCCAGATTAAGAGCGGATTCGATGTCCCGGCCTCGTGATGGGCCTCTTTGAGCGCCCCCTGCTCCACCAAACAGGTCTGTGAAGACATCTTCGAATCCAGAATATCTTAGGCCACCCGTGTCAAAGGATTGGCCTCCTCCGAAACCACGACGTCCGCCGGTCCTGGCTGATCGCTGACTCCACTGTTTATATTGCCTGGCCTGTTCAGGATCGAAGCCGCTTTTCAAACCTTCTTCTCCGAACTCATCATAACTTTTCCTTTTTTCTGGATCTGACAACGCTTCATAGGCTTCAGATATAGATTTGAATTTATCTTCAGCCTGCTTGTCACCTGGATTAACGTCCGGGTGATATTTCCGCGCCAGCTTCCGATAAGTTTTCTTGATTTCAGATTCTTTCGCGTCCTTTTTGACGCCTAATATCGAGTAATAATCTTTACCCGCCATTTTATTTTTCCTGTCAGTTGAAAGAGACTCAAACTTCCGAATCTCAAGTCCACTAGGTCTTTATATTGTATACCATAATATTGCAGGAGCTGACTCGAAGTACTGTTAAAGTTACCTGGAAATAATTAATTACAGAAAGCGTTTTGTCAAGCGTCGTGTAGCAGGGGGAGGGCTAGAAATAGAAATTGAATTGCCCCTATTGTGGGTGTAAGTTAAGTATCCTGATACTATTTTTTGCAATTGATAAATATAGCGTATGAACCACGCTCCTCTTCCATCTGTACTGTTTCCCAATGGGAGGCGTTCTCAATGCAGGATCAAGATAAAGCCAGAGATCAGCTTATTGAAGAATTGAATGAGACGCGGCGTAAGCTTGCTGAAGCGCAGGCTAATCAACATTCTTCCAGAGAAGGCGAACAACATGCCCTTGAGAGTGAACGCCGCTTGCGCCTAGCTTTAGACGCTGCTCATGTTGTGGTTTGGGATTGGGATTTGAAAACCGGCAGAGCTATCTGGGAGGAAACTTACACACGTATTTTGGGATATGAGCCAAATGAGCTGGATCCCGGCGTTCGCTCATGGAAAAGGCTCACCCACCCAGACGATTGGGGAAAAGTGTCTGAATCTTTGAATGAGCATCTCTCAGGGCGACTTCCTTCTTTCGAGGCTGAATATAGGATTCGGAACAAGTCCGGCCAATTGATTTGGCTTCAATCCCGAGGCAAGGTTGTCGAACATGACAAAGAAGGTAAACCCTTTAGAATGAGGGGAACTACAATCGATGTAACTGAACTTAGGCGGGCCACAGAGGAACTTAAGAGGAAAACAGAGGAACAGGACATTCTTCTGAATACCATAGATACTCAGATCTGGTATCTCACAGACCCGAAGACATATGGACTGGTAAACCAGTCTCGCTCCGATTTTCTTGGAAAACGACGTGAAGAAATTGAAGGCAAACAGCTTGATGATTTCTATAGCCACGATGTGGCCGCTGTTTGTGAAGTCGGTAACGCTGAAGTTTTCCAAACCAGGCGTGCTGTCTATAATGAAGAATGGATCCCGAATGCGGCAGGAGAACTAAGACTAATATCAATCACAAAAAATCCAAAGCTCGATGAACATGGCGCCGTAGAATATGTTGTGTGCTCCGGCACGGACATTACCGAACGTAAACGGTTAGAAGAAGCTCTACGGGAGAGTGAAGAGCAGAAGACGGCTATCTTAAATGGGATCGCCACTAATATCGCATTCGTAAACGACAAACTTGAAATACAATGGGTCAACAAGGCTAGTGCGGAATCGGTAGGGCGACCACAAGAAGAAATGATTGGTGTCACCTGTCACGCATTTTGGGGCAATCCGGAACGTCCATGTGAAAATTGCCCTACCGTGAAAGCTTTCCAAACTGGGCAATCACAAAAAGCAATTTTGACTACGCCGGATGGAAGAGTTTGGGATGAAAGAGGGGAACCGGTATTCGATGATAGCGGAAATCTAATAGGAGTCGTGGAAGTGGCGCAAGACATTACCGAACGTAAACGGTTAGAAGAAGCTCTACGTGAGAGCGAACAGACGCTCAACAGTATTCTGACGGCTTCTCCAGTCGGGATTGCCTTTGTGACTTCAGATAGAAAATTAAGGTGGGCCAATAAAACTTTCCTTGAGCTTTTCGGGTATGACACGGCTGAAGAGGTCAACGGCTTACCAGTCAACTTGTTTTATGCGTCTGAAGAGGAATTTAACAGAGTTGGAAGTCTGATGTCCTCGTTTTGGCCCAAGGCGGAGCCCGCTATCACAGACACGACCCATGTTCGGAAAAACGGGGAAACCTTTGAAGCTCATATCCGAGTCAACCCTTTTGATCCGACGGATATAACCAAGGGGTTCGTTACGACTGTTCAGGACATAAGTGATAGGGAAAAGGCTAAGAACGAAAAAATAGCCCTTCAGACTCAACTCTTCCAATCCCAGAAGACGGAATCCCTAGGCACTCTGGTCGGTGGCATAGCCCACGATTTCAACAACATGCTTCAGATTATCATAGGTTATTCCCAGTTCTTAATGGATTACCACAAAAAGGGAGACCCTGGTTACAGTGATCTTCAGGCCATAGTTGAAACCAGCCAGGAAGCCGCTGACCTTGTCACGAAACTCCTGGCTTTTGGGCAGCAGGCCCAGACCATACCCACTGAGCTTGATCTTAATGATAGAATCAGGGAGCTGTCCACTGTAATATCCCGCACTCTTCCACATATCATACGATTGGATCTCGATTTGACAGACAGACCAACGACGATCCTTGCGGATAAAGGCGAAATAGGCCAACTTTGCATGAATCTAGCCATTAACGCGTCAGAGGCAATGCCTGACGGTGGAGATCTCAAGGTCGCCACATCGATTGTCAAGCTGGATGAAGATTACTGCAAGGCGCATCTTGAAGCTAAACCAGGCGATTATGTAATGCTGTCTGTTAAAGATGCTGGACGAGGTATGGATGAGGAAACCAAATGTTGCATATTTGATCCATTCTTTTCCACTAAACAAAGAGGAGCAACAAGGGGAACCGGTC
>JARLHM010000155.1 GCA_031292235.1 Syntrophaceae bacterium
GAACTGTCAATGTTAGATAATTACAGGAAGCTCAACCGGTTCCTTGAAATAGGCCCGGGTAAAGGTTGGTTTCTTAGTATGGCCAAACTTGTAGGCTGGGAAACCTGGGCGATGGAAATTAACCTTGACGCGATAGAAAACTTAAAGCGCAAAGGTATCAAAAACATAATCACTTCCGGTTCAGAAACATTGGACACCGGTCACGAGTCATTTGACGTCATTAGGATGTGGGACGTGATCGAACACCTGGAATCGCCGAGAGCGCTCCTTGAGCAGATTTTTAACAATCTGCGTACTGGTGGTCTGCTTCGGCTATCAACCACGAACTTCAATTCTCTTTCAAGGATGGTAAACGGCCCTGATTGGGTTTACCTGAACGGATCGGACCATATTGTGCTTTTCGACCCGGTTACCATAGAGAAACTCCTAAAGTTGGTTGGTTTCCGCAGGATTCGCATCTGGACAAGATCATTTAATCTTAGGAGAAAGCTGTATCACCCTGAAAAAGAAATCAAAGTTAGGTTTCATCCTCTGAGGCCATTTCGAAAAATAATTGATGAAACAATAAAGTTCACGAATTTGGGGCATCAAATGATTGTTGACGCTGTCAAGGACTCGTGAAAACATATAATATTCGTTATCATTTATATGACTTCGTGATAGAATAAAAATTTTAGCACGGTTTAGTCAGTTGAAAATTGCCCTCTGCTAGGCAAGCGCTCGAATCACTTTCGAGTCGAGTTATTCGATGAGAGCCTTAAAATGACTACCCACAATGAGTCACAATTTGTGACGCCTGCTCTGCGGGCCGGCATACTCGCTGAGGCGCTTCCATATATTAGGGCCTTTCGTGGAAAACGCATATTGATTAAGTATGGTGGCAGCGCTATGACAAACGATTCCCTCAAAAGGGATTTTGCCGAGGATGTGGCGCTTCTGAGTTTTATCGGGGTTAAGCCAACAATAGTTCATGGCGGTGGACCCCAAATAGGCGCACTACTGAAAAAACTCGGCAAGGAAAGCCGATTTGTAGAGGGACTCCGAGTTACCGACGAAGAAACAATGGATGTAGTTGAGATGGCGCTTGTCGCCAAGGTTAACAAGGACGTGGTTTCATTGATCAATTCTTATGGTGGAAGAGCTGTGGGAATATCTGGCCGTGATGGCCAACTGATTAGGGCCAAAAAAGCCAGGCCGGCAAGATTGGCGGGCATTGACGAGGACTTGGGTTTGGTGGGTGAGGTAGAACGAATAAACCCTGATTTGATAGCGGCCCTTGAAGATCGAGGATTTATCCCTGTTGTCGCTCCAGTAGGGGCCGGCCCGCACGAAAAACCTTATAATATAAATGCGGATACTGCGGCCGGGGCCATGGCGGCGGCCCTGAGCGCCGAGAAATTCTTATTGCTCACCGATGTCCCCGGGGTCCTGGACCCCCAAGGCAGCTTAATTTCGAGCCTATCTGAAGAGCAGGTTGAAGAGATGATCAAGACTGAGGCTATTTCCGGTGGAATGATACCTAAAGTCAAATGTTGTTTGTCCGCAATAAGAGGTGGTGTGCCAAAGGCCCATATAATTGACGGTCGGGTTTCCCACGCGCTTTTGTTGGAAATTCTTACAGATGAGGGTATAGGGACCGAAATTGTGCGCGAGAAAGCGCCGGGACTTTAGCTTCCAATGTTAGGTGTTCCCGTGGCTTTCAAATAAAATTGACTGTTTGGCGCTGATTTGCATCCGATGTGCGCCACCATATCATACGGAGAGTTTCAAGAATCTTCAAGTTGAGAGATATAAAATGGCTAAAGAATCTTTCGATTTTATTTCAGCTAATAAGGAATATGTTTTTAACACTTACGGCAGGTCTCCCGTCATGTTGGTCGAAGGCGCCGGGTTACGGGTAAAAGACAGTAATGGCAAGGATTATTTAGATTTTATCGGAGGGCTGGCCGCATGCCCTCTTGGGCACGCTCATCCTGCGCTTGTAGAAGCCATATGTAAACAGGCCGGTAAACTGATACACGTGTCCAACATTTTCCACATTGAGCCGCAGATTGAATTGGCGCGACTCCTAGCGGAAAATTCATTCGGTGACAAGGCGTTCTTCTGTAATTCAGGAGCTGAAGCCAATGAAGCGGCCATCAAGTTGGCGCGTAAGTTTTTCAGCGAAAAGGGCGCCGCTGATAGATATCATGTCATCACGATGCAAAATTCTTTTCATGGGCGGACATTAGCCACACTTGCAGCCACAGGCCAGACGAAATACCGTGAGGGTTTCGAACCAATAATGCCGGGTTTCTCACATGTTCCATTCGGCGATTATCCCACGCTGGAAGAGGCGGTAACGGAAACGACCGCAGCGATCATGATAGAGCCGATTCAAGGTGAGGGTGGAGTTCGTATCCCGCCTGCCAACTATTTGCCTAAAGTGCGGAAGCTTTGTGACGATAGAGGTGTATTACTGATTTTTGACGAAGTTCAAACCGGAATGGGCAGGACCGGTAAGTTATTCGCGTACGAAAATTTCGGGATTGAGCCGGACATAATGACATTGGCCAAAGGGCTCGCAGGTGGTGTCCCGATTGGCGCTATGGTCGCCACAGAGCGTGTGGCGTCGGCGTTCAAGCCTGGAAACCACGCCTCAACATTTGGTGGCAACCCCCTCTCATCCGCCGCTGGCGTGGCTGTTTTGAAGGAAATTTTGTCCAATGGTTTTCTTGATCGGGTCAGGATCATGGGAGGATATCTAAGATCACAACTTGAAGATGTCGCTGCAAAGCACAATTGCGTTAAGGAAGTCCGGGGACTTGGACTAATGCAAGCTTTAGACTTGAAAATCCCCGGCGCCGACCTCGTGACTATCATGAGAGAAGCCGGCGTTTTGGTGAATTGCACATCCGATACGGTTATCAGGTTCTTGCCACCACTAATAGTATCAGGCGCTGAGATCGATGAGATGATAATTATTCTGGATGCGTCGTTAACCAAGATTACGGGTTAGAACCATGAAAGAACTTCGCCATTTTTTGAGTCTCGCCGACTGTTCTAAAGAACAGATCCTGAATTTGCTGCGTCGAGCCGCCGCCATGAAAAGAGGGGAACCAGGCAAAGGCCCCGATTTGCCGCTTGAGGGCAAGAGCGTAGGCCTTCTTTTTGATAAGCCCTCCACTAGGACTCGAGTGTCATTTGATGTTGGTGTCTATCAGTTAGGGGGACACCCGATATTTCTCAACTCTCGGGACATTCAGCTTGGTAGGGGTGAACCTATTAGGGACACGGCGCGTGTCCTTTCAAGATATCTCGATGCAATTGTAATCAGGACTTTTGGTCAGGAAATAGTTGAGGAATTTGCACGCTGGTCTACGATCCCGGTCATAAATGCGCTCACGGATCGATCACACCCATGTCAGATATTGGGCGATTTGCTTACTTTGCAAGAAACGGGGCTGGACATCTTTACTATGAAGGCCGCCTGGATAGGCGACGGGAACAACATGGCCAATTCTTGGATATATGCGGCCCAGAAACTTGGCTTTCCTTTTGTCCTGGCATGCCCTGAAGGTTATGATCCAGCGGTCAAACCTGATTGTGAAAATGTGAAACTGACTCGTGATCCACTCGAAGCGGCCAAAGACGCTAATGCGATATCAACAGACGTGTGGGCTTCGATGGGGCAGGAAAAGGAAGCGTCAATCCGTCGTCAGGATTTTCAGGATTTTCAGGTAAACCACGATGTCCTAAAACACTCAGGGGACCCGGTGTATATCCTCCACTGTCTGCCGGCGCACCGTGGGGAAGAGATTACTGAAGAACTTATGGAATCGGAACATTCTTTAATCTGGAATCAGGCTGAAAACAGGCTTCATGTTCAGAAGGCCCTGCTGGAGGATTTGCTCAGCCCGTGAGTAAAGTGGCTTGGAGCGAACAGTTGGAGGAAAATTGAAACACAAAGACATAAAAAAAATAGTATTGGCTTATTCGGGTGGACTTGATACTTCAGTGATTCTGCGATGGCTTGTTGAAACCTATGAATGCCCTGTAGTCGCGTTTGTGGCAGACCTCGGACAGGG
The DNA here is from genome assembly GCA_031292235.1 of Syntrophaceae bacterium. GTDB lineage: Bacteria > Desulfobacterota > Desulfomonilia > Desulfomonilales > Desulfomonilaceae > CAJBEZ01. The sequence continues at coordinate 4,068 of JARLHM010000155.1, forward strand.
CGAAGAACTTGATTGTCTTGATGACAAAGCCGAGGCGTCAGGCGCTGAATCTCTGTATGTAGTTGATCTTAAAGAAGACTTTGTCAAAAACTTCGTTTTCCCCATGTTCCGAGCAAACGCAGTATATGAAGGTTCATACCTTCTTGGGACCTCAATCGCCAGGCCCTGCATAGCGCAAGCCCAAATGAATATTGTAGCCAAGGAAAACGCCGACGCTGTCTGCCATGGGGCTACCGGCAAAGGAAATGACCAGGTACGGTTTGAACTCACTTACTATTCAATCAATCCGGAGATAATAGTTATAGCCCCGTGGCGCACATGGTCATTCAAATCCAGGTCCGAACTGATCGCATACGCGAAAAAGCACAATATCCCTATCACCTCCACTGCTGAAAAACCATACAGCATGGATAGAAACCTGCTCCACCTGAGTTTTGAAGGAGGAATACTTGAAGACCCATGGGCAGAACCTCCTTCAAATATGTTTATTCTTACAGTTGACCCAAGAAAAGCCCCGGACAAGGCGCAAGAAGTCACGCTCACCTTTGAAGCTGGCGATCCGGTCGCTGTAGACGATGTTCGGATGACGCCTGCGAACCTACTGGACCATCTCAACAAACTCGCCGGCATGCACGGTGTAGGACGTGTAGACATGGTCGAAAACCGTTACGTAGGCATGAAAAGCCGCGGTGTTTACGAAACGCCCGGTGGCACAGTCGTACATATCGCCAGGAGAGCAATTGAATCTATCACTCTGGATCGTGAAATTGCCAGGCTCAAAGATGAATGGGTCCCACGTTATGCTGGCCTTGTTTACAATGGATATTGGTTTTCGCCTGAAAGAAAGATGCTTCAGGCGGCCATAGATACGGCTGCGTCAGTGGTTTCAGGCGACGTGAGACTGAGAATCTACAAGGGCAATGTTACGGTCATCGGCCGAAGGTCGGACAACTCTCTTTATGATCAAAGGTTTGCAACCTTTGAAGAGGATGAGGTCTATTCCCAATCAGACGCTGAAGGATTCATACGACTCAACGCTTTGAGACTACGGATCGGTTCCTTAATGGGTAAAACCGGGAAAAACTAGCATGCCAAGGTATTGATCAGACATGGCCATTGAAAAATCTTCAAAAACCGTAAATAACTCGAGCGGGTCGTCAGGCATTAGAAAGGGCCGGTTTGCAGAGGGCATGGACCCACTTTTTGCAAAATTCAACGCCTCAATCTCGTTTGATCGGCGTCTATTTCGAGAAGACATTGCGGGAAGCATAGCTCACGTCCGCATGTTGGGGTATCAGGCCATAATACCCGCTGAAGACGCTGCTAAAATAGAGGAAGGACTCAAGCAGGTCCTTGATGACTTCGAAAATGGTCGCTTTGAATTCCAGGAAGACCTCGAAGATGTCCATATAAACATAGAAGACGCTCTAAGAAAAAAAATCGGCGATGTCTCAGGCAAGCTTCATACCGCCAGGAGCAGAAATGACCAGGTTGCGCTGGATCTAAGACTGTTCCTCAGGAACCAGTCCGGTTTGATCGAAGGCGCCTTGCTCGATTTAGACGCTGCTCTGTTAGAAACAGCGAAGTATAACATTGATGTTATCCTCCCAGGTTACACCCATATGCAAAGGGCCCAGCCAGTAAGACTTTCGCACCATCTGATGGCCTATTTTCAGATGTTCAGACGTGACTGGGAACGCTTTATGGACTCGAAAAAGCGAATCGATGAAATGCCATTGGGTTCAGCCGCTCTTGCCGGAACCACCTTTGACATCAATCGCGACATTGTAGCTGGCTTTCTAAATTTCTCGCGAGTAAGCCGCAATTCGATGGACGCGGTTTCGGACAGAGATTTCGCTGTTGAGTTCACGTTCAATTGTTCTCTTGTAATGACCCATCTGTCGCGACTGTCCGAGGAGTTCATAATCTGGTCATCGGCCGAATTTTCTTTTCTGGATCTACCTGACGAGTTCTGTTCCGGGTCAAGCATTATGCCGCAGAAAAAAAACCCTGACGCATGTGAATTAATACGGGCCAAGACCGGTCGTGTATATGGAGACTTGATCACGCTTCTCACAATCCTCAAAGGACTCCCGTTGACATATAACAAAGACCTTCAAGAGGATAAGGAGCCTGTTTTTGACGCTGTTGACACTGTATTGAACAGCGTAAAAATAATGACGGGCCTGATAAAAGGAACGAAATTTAGAGTCGAAAGATTGTTGGAAGCAGCTTCAGAGCCATACCTCGCCGCAACAGATGTAGCGGATGCTTTGGCTAGACAGGGTTTGCCATTCAGGGAAGCGCACGCCCGAGTTGGCGCTATTGTTCGTGGAGAGACTTCTGTAACCGGTTATGTTCCTCCAACGCCGGAAGAAATGGTCGAGTCAAGATGTCAGGAAGGCGCAACAGGGAAACAGAGTGTAATTCGACAGATGGAAGAAGGCGAGAAATACCTTCTACAAAGTGGATACACGCCCCGTGCGGATGGTTAAAAAGGAACGACAAAACAAGATTGAGGAAATTTCTTTTTCCGGCCCTTTTTCTCATGATGTTGAACTGTCTCTGTTCTTGTGGATACAAGACTAACCCTAGACCTACAACTGTAAGAGTCCCTGCGCCAATCAAGCTAATCACCGCGAGAGCTTTCCCAGACGATATCAAGCTTAACTGGAACGTGCCCGCTTCAAACTCGGACGGTTCCAAGTTGACCGATTTGTCTGGTTTCAAAATTTATCGTGGCGCAAAAGGTGTGGATGAAGATTGTGAAAACTGTCAGGACAAGCGTGAATTGTTAGCCAATATCGATTTCCAATCACCATCCAACGCTGAAATTAAAAATGATGAAGTGATTTTTCAGGACAAAAATGTTACTCCAGGCAAAGTATATTCCTACGCTGTTGTAGCTTATAACCTGCGTGGTCGGGAAAGTGGAATAGGGAACGCTGTAGAAGTTTATTATGAAACACCACCGCCTGCGCCAACTAATCTCATTGCTCGTCCTGAGGCGGGTCACCTCAGACTTGAGTGGAAAGCGCCTACCGACTCTAAAATTGACCGGTATCAGATCTTTCGAGGGACAGAAGAGGACGCCGCCAAGATGAAATCTATTGGTACAGCGGCTTACCGGGAACCCTGGTTTGTAGATAAGGGAGTTGAGAAGAATACCAAGTATTTCTATACAGTGCGGTCGGTGAAATCAAACAGGGGGACCCCTTTTGAATCGAATACTTCGAACGTAGCCGAGGCTGCAGCGCCAAGTATTTACTGGGGATCGCCTGAAAACGTAAATGTCGCCATGAGTAGCCAGGGCATTAGGGTGTACTGGGAACCGGTCAAAATGGAGAATGAAGAAACACGCTACAATGTTTATCGGTCGGAGTCAGGTCGCGTGTTTCAGAAAATTAATCCTGAACCGACCAAGACTCCCTGGCTATTGGACAGCAAGGTCTCCAGGGGTAGAGTTTACAGGTATGCAGTCACGGCGTTCCCCAAAAATAGACCGGAGGATGAGTCCTCTAAGACAGCGTCGGAAGCTTTAAGATACACTTACTGATTCACGGGTAATCAAATGCATTATTTCAGTTACAAGGATAGAGAACTTTTCTGCGAACAGGTTCCTGTAAACCAAATAGTTGAGGAGTTTGGGACCCCACTTTTTGTCTACAGTAGCGGTACCTTGAAAAGACACTATAGAATATTCGAAGAACCTTTTTCAAGCGCGCCCCACATGATTTGTTTCTCTATGAAGGCATGCTCTAACCTCGCAATCCTCAGAATTTTCTCAAATCTCGGAGGAGGAGTTGACATTGTGTCTGGGGGCGAGCTTTTCAGAGCATTGAAAGCTGGTGTCCCTCCATCCAGGATAGTCTACTCCGGAGTGGGTAAAAAGTCTTATGAAATGGATGACGCTCTTAGATCCGATATTCTAATGTTTAACGTGGAGTCGGAAGAAGAGCTACAGCTTCTAAGCCAACGGGCGTTGGCGTTAGGCAAGAGCGCCAGGATCGCTATGCGTGTAAACCCTGATGTGGATCCGCTGACACATCCATACATCTCAACGGGACTGAAATCCAACAAGTTCGGGATCCAGATAGAGCAGGCCCTGGAAATATATTTAAAGGCCAGGGACCTTCCCGCCTTGGAGCCAATTGGCATTGATTGCCACATCGGGAGCCAGTTGACGGAACTTGGGCCTTTCATGGAAGCGGTATCAATACTCAGAAAGCTTTTGAGCAAACTTAGGAACAATGGGATCGACATCAAGTATCTGGATATTGGTGGCGGGCTTGGCATCCCCTACGATCAGGAAACACCTCCCGCGCCCGGAGATTATGGGGCGGCCATACTTGACCTGGTGTCGGATATGGATATTACCTTGATTATGGAGCCGGGACGTGTGCTTGTCGGTAACGCTGGGGTCATGATTACTCGTGTGCTTTACAAGAAAAGTGGAGTAGAAAAAAACTTTGTGATTGTGGACGCCGCCATGAATGATCTCATCCGTCCAAGTCTGTACAAGGCTTACCACTCTATAATTAAAGTTAAGAAATCGCCTGATCAGGTGCCGAAATTTGTAGCTGACATAGTCGGACCGATATGCGAGTCCGGTGATTTTCTTGCAAGAGGTCGAGAAATCGAAGAACCATTCCCTGGCGAACTACTTGCGGTTATGAGCGCAGGGGCTTATGGTTTTACCATGTCGTCCAATTATAATTCCAGACCTCGTTGCGCAGAGGTTCTTGTTGATGGTTCTAATTACTACCTTATTAGACAGAGAGAAACCTATGAGGACCTTATCA
>JARLHM010000156.1 GCA_031292235.1 Syntrophaceae bacterium
ACGGGCAGTAGTAACCTGTATGGACGACTGCATAAACTTGGACTCGTTCTCTGGTATACCTAATCGCAAATGTTTTGACGGACGCACAACCATAATGTCTCTAAAACAGACCCGAGAAAACAAAGAAAAACAAATTATTATAGAAGCTTATCAAAGCACTGGTAGCACGCGCAAGACAGCGAAACTTTTGGGAATCAGCCAGTCCGCAATAGTAAAGAAAATGCAAAAATATGGAATTGGTACGAAATAGGGACAGGGTCTGCTTGGTATTTTATATCGGACGTAGGCCTGATGGAAATTGAAACTCTCAATCCATCACTTTCTTGATTACTTTGGTGTTCACTTAATACATAACGTATAACCATAATTTATCATTATTTAATATGTTACTACTGCGCCTCCATATAGAATCACTAGATTCTATATGGAATCACTTCCTCGAAAAATACTAGTAAAATCAGGAGGTCAATCTGCGGCACACTTATTGCTAGTTTCCCAAGGTAGTCTATGGATACACCAATCAGGTTCCGGCTGGACATGTCCCGCTCTTGTCAAATAGTCCTGATGATCTCGGTTCAATCCACTCGGGTCCTCGCCTTATTGTCGAACACCTAGACAACAACTCATGATTACAAAACCTTTTGTAATCAGACCAAGGTCGCTGATTTGCGTGACTTTTCGTAACCCCGGATATCACTTTCCGGACAATAGCAAACATGGAGGAACGTCATGAGTGATTGTTCAATCCTGGTTGAGAAGGTAGTAGAAGGCGACTGGAAAGAAATCGCCCGCCTAACCCAGGAAGAAATCGATTCTGGAACAAAACCCGAAGAAATTATCCTCAAGCTTCAGGCTGGCATGGAGCTGGTAGGCGAGAAATATTCAACTGGAGAATATTTTCTTCCGGACATGATGAAATCGGCTCGGTGTATGAGCTTAGCATTCGAAGTCCTCAAACCTGTTGTCGAAAGCTCTTCTTTCGGGAGCCTCGGTAAAATTGTTATCGGCACTGTCAAGTCCGATATGCACGACATAGGTAAAAACATTGTCACTGGTTTTTTAAGGGGAGTTGGGTTCGATGTCATTGATCTCGGTGCAGACGTTTCGGAAGACCGATTCGTGGAAGAAGTGATTCGGCATCAACCGGACATATTGGGATTGTCATCCTTGCTCACTACTACAATGCGCCAGATAGGGGTCGTAATAAAGAAACTGGAAGAGAGCGGATTCCGTTCCAGTGTTAAAGTCATCGCCGGAGGCGCCCCTATCACGGAAAAGTTTGCCATGAGTATGGGAGCTGACGCCTATGCTGCTGATGGGGGACAAGCTGTAAAGGTATGCAAACAGCTCGTCCAAAGAAGTTAAGACCACATTCAGGAGGTCGTTCGATATGACGATGACGCAAAAGCAAAGGATACTAGAGGTTATTGCGGGCAAAGAAGTGGATAAACTTCCCTTTGGCGCTCGAATTGACGTTTGGTTCAATTACCACGTGGCCCACGATTCACTTCCGGAAAAATACAGGGGCTGGTCTCAGACGGATATAATTGCTGATCAGGGAGCGGCCGCTCAAAAACGCTTTTTTTCGATATGCAAGGAAGAATATCACGACATGGAGGTCGTGAAGAAGCAGGAGCCCCCTTATGAGATAACCGAATTCATAACTCCCATTGGAACCTGCTCCATCTCGTTGCTCTGGTCCGTTGCTGAGGGCCCGTGGCTCGCTTATGAACACCAAAAGCTCTTTAAAACCGAAAAAGACTACCCAATAGTAAAATATATATTAGACCACACCGTTCCAGTATTCAATGAACAGTATACCCAAGAGCGCCAGGATATGGGGGAACGTGGCATCGTCATGACGGGAACCGGACTGTGGGGACCTAGCCAGAGGGTTATGCGAGAGATCATGGGATATGAGCTTTTTTACAACGAGTATATGGATCGTCCTGAAAAAGTGGATGAGCTAATGGAATCCATGATGAATTTGGAACGTAAGAAATTGGATATAGCTATCAAATCGGACCTTGAAATTGTCAATCTCTGCGCCAATTGGAGCGACGACATACACACTCCTGTATTCAGACAATACTTTACACCTTGGTTCAGAGAAGCCAATGCAAAAATCCATGAAGCCGGCAAGTTTTCGATGGCTCACACAGATGGAGAAATGAGAAGGCTAATTCCTCTTTTTTCTGAAACATTGATAGATGTGGCCGAGGCGGTTACGCCCGTGCCGCAGACAAAGTGTACCATGAGCGAGTTTCGGCGTATGGGCGATAAGGTGACCCTCTGGGGTGGAATACCCTCAATACTGTTTGAGCCATATGTGAGCAACAAGGAGTTCGACAATTATATCAAAGATTTTTTCAAGGAGCTGCAACCTGGATATCGGTTAATAGTTGGTATGGGCGATAATTTAACAGTTGCTGCTGATATTGACCGGATCGGAAGGGTCGTGGAATTGATAGATAAGTATGGGAAACTGCCCATAGACTAAGGGCGGAAAATCGAGATCAAGTCAGGACGAGACAATGATGTTGGTTGAAGCCAAATGTAATGACATGCGATTTTAGTTGACCATCAAACCACAAAGTCTCACCTCCGTTTATTCTGCCCCATCTGTATGGCAGGATCGGGAAACAATAGCAACGATCCTGATCCGGTATCCGTTAACGCTTTCCATAGGAGGAGATCAAATGTCACATGATGCCTGTGCCGAGCAAAGCGCTCCAAACTTTGGAACAAATGGCCTTAATTTGCCGCAGAGGATGGAGCGGCTTCCTCTGACGAACTACCAACGAAAAATCTTCCTCATTATCGCCACCGCCTGGCTTTTTGACTCTATGGACTTGGCGATGATGACTTTTCTCCTTGCCCCTATAAGTAATACCTTTAGCTTAACTCCAGGGCAGACAGGCTTTCTTGGTAGCGCCAGCCTCGCCGGAATGGCTTTTGGCGCAGTACTTGCCGGAATATTGGCAGATCGCTTTGGGCGAAAGGCCGTATTCCAGGTAAGCATGATCATCTGGGGCACCGCTGCGATAATGTGCTCGGTCGCATGGAGTTATGATTCACTTCTCATCTTTCGCTTCATCTTGGGATTTGGCATGGGAGCTGAATTTCCTATCGCCCAATCAATGATATCGGAAATAATCCCTGCTCCATATCGAGGTAAGTACATAGCGCTTCTAGAGGGGTTTTGGCCTCTCGGCTTCATTGTCGCAGGCGTTGTTGCGTACTTGCTGGTTCCTGTGGGAGGATGGAGGCCCGTCTTTTTGATCACAGGTCTACCCGCAATTTACGTTTTGGTGATTCGTCGCCAGGTTCCTGAATCTCCACGGTGGTACGAGTCCCGGGGCTATTTGTCCCAAGCAGAGACGACAATTCAATACATTGAAGAACAAGTGCAGAAGGCCTACGGAGAGCCTCTTCCGGAACCAGCGCCGTGTGGAATCGCAGATGAAGTGGCCAAAGGCGGTTTCTCATTGTGGGAACTTTTTACCAAACAATACAGAATACGTACGCTAATGATATGGACTTTGTGGTTTTTCGCTCTTCTTGGCTATTATGGGATCACCACTTGGATGGGGAAGCTATTGGTTGATAAGGGTTTCACTATTACAAAGTCTATTGAGTTTGTCTTGTTGATGTCACTCTGGGGCGTGCCGGGCTTCTTTTCCGCCGCATATCTGATCGAAAAACTGGGTCGTAAACCCGCCGTAGCTGGTTATGTTGTTTTAAGCGGCGTTGCCGCCTACTTCTATGGGCAAGCTGGTTCGCAAAATCAAGTCATTATCGCAGGCGCTTTCATGCAGTTTTTTTTCTTCGGAATGTGGTCAGTAATATATGCGTACACTCCTGAGTTGTTCCCAACGCGAGCTCGAGCGACGGCTTGTGGTTCAGCTTCTACTTTAGGCAGGATAGGAGCCCTGATGGGACCTGTCATTGTTCCTACAATCATCGTTAGCTACGGTGTGGAGGCGGTCTTTACCTTGGGTGCCGCAGCCTTTGTGATTGCGGCTTTAAACGTCCTGCTTTTGGGCCCCGAGACAAAAGGAAAAGTGCTCGAAGAAATAAGCCAATAAGATCAATCCAATAAATCACCGGACAAAATGATGTTCTTTCGAGTGTATTGATGGAGACTAAACATGGCGACGGATAATATACAGGAGAACGGGTCGATTGTAGTTATAGGTTGTGAGGTTATGAAAGCGGAACTCGAAATGGTCGCTCAAGATGTAGTACAATTTCATTTTCTGGACCAGGGTCTCCATCGCACTCCAAACAAAATGGCTACCTTAATTCAACACAAAATAGACCTTGTGGGTGAATCAGCCAAAAGAGTGATAATCGCCTATGGTCTATGTTCTGGGGGAATCAATGGCATTAGAGCAGGAGCTTCGGGCTTGGTGGTTCCGCGATGCCACGATTGCATCGCGCTGTTCTTTGGATCCCTAGAGGCTTATCAGGAAGCCTTCACATCTAGGCCTGGCACTTACTACCTG
>JARLHM010000157.1 GCA_031292235.1 Syntrophaceae bacterium
CCCCAAACGTTGCCTAAGCCGCCGATAATCACTATCAGAAAGGCCTCCATGATGATTGTATGATCCATACCCTGGGTTATGTTCTGTGTGGGAGCGACTAGGGCCCCGCCAAGCCCTGCTAAAAAACAGCCAATAACAAACACGGATGCGAATACCCAACTCACATTGATTCCGACAGCGCCTACCATGTCACGGTCAACAGCGGCAGCCCGCGCTATCTTGCCGATTTTCGTGCGCTGAGTAAGGAACCACAAACCAACAGCCACAATCGGGCCGATACTCAGCAGGAAAAGATTGTATTTTGGGAAAGGCATCCCGAGTATTGGTAGAGATCCCTGAAAAATCACGGGTGGAGTCAGGGAGCGATACTCTGAGCCCCATATCAATTTTACAGCATCGTGGAAAATCAGCATCAAGGCGAATGTAAACAGAAGAAGCATAAGGTGTTCTCTGTCATATAAATGACAGAAAAGCCCTCGTTCGGTCGCCAGGCTGATAATGGCCACACCTATAGGAGCGAGCAATATGGCGAACCAAAACCCGACAGGACTATTCCCGAAAAGTGTCGCGACGGAATAACACAGAAAAGCTCCAAGCATGTAAAGCGATCCGTGAGCGACATTCGGGATCCTGAGCACTCCAAGGACTAGACTCAATCCCGACGAGACAATGAAAAGAATGGTTGTCCGGCTAAGCCCCACGAGGAATTGCTGAATAAGACCATTAAATGTAATCGTCGTCGAAAAATCCATATCGATAGTCTTTGGTAACTAATTCTGTGATCTAGCCTTTTTGATGTCTTCTATGGAAGGCATAATTTCTTCCGCTGGAATGGTCACTATGTCTGTCGCTATAAGAAAATCATAGCCGGGAACCTTTTTGGTAACACCCATAAACATGGGAAGCATTAACTGATTGTCAAACTGCCTTACAGTGAGCTTGCCTATGGGACTGTCAATGGTCATTCCGGACAGTGCGTCAGCAAATTTCTCGGGGTCCACTTTGCCCGCCTTTTCATACGCCTTGGCAATAAAGTCCGCAGTATACCACCCTATTAGGCTTCCAAATGAGGGATATCGATTGTAAGCCTTCTTGAATTCCTCGACGAAGACCTTGTTGTCAGGGGTTTCCGGGAAATAGTAATAATAGTTAGCTGTGCCAATGACTCCCTGCGGGGCGTCAAGTCCCAGTGGTCGCAGAGTGGACAATTCGGTGGCCGTATGCATGTAGATTGCGACCTTCCTATTGAAGCCCGTGTTTTTGGCGGCCTTTAAAAATGGAATACAACCAGCGCCTCCAGTCGCCACGATCACGGCATCTGGTTTCGCGGAAAGGATCGAAGTAATATACGGTGTGAAATCAGGTTCACCCACTTTCCACCATGACTGCCCCACCAGCTTTACGTCGGGTTTGATTTTCTTGAGATGGTTCCAAACCGCATCCGCTATGGCGTGTCCGTACTCGTAGTCATCACCAGCAATCCAGTATTTTACAAATGGACGTTTCGCCAGACCGATTGCCGCGGCCTTCCCGATCATCTCGGTATTTTCATTCATTGAGAAAACAAACTTGTGGCCTTTGGAGCCGGTAATATTGGAACTCTTTCCGTATGTTACAATAAAGGGAACCTTCTCCTTTTTGGCAAGATCGGAAACCGCCAAAGAAACTGCGCTATTGATGGTGCCGACCAAAAGGTTGACGTTTTCTCTCATTATTAATTCTTTGGCCTCGGTTAACCCCAGATCAACCTTGAACTTGTCATCTCTGGTGACAAAGGTGATCTTTTTTCCGAGGACTCCGCCATTGGCGTTAATTTTGTTCAAAGCCAACTTGAATCCATCTAGGACGTCTAATCCGTAAGAACTCGGAGGGCCGCTATATGTGTCTATGATCCCGACCTTGATGTCGCCTGCGGCAAATGTTAGAGTGCTTGAGCCGATCATGCTGGCCAGCAAACATACAAACATCATGTAAGAAACGATCCTTCTCATGACGAATACCTCCCTATTCTTTCGGTCTAACTGGTTGAGAAATTACGTCCGAGGAATTATGGTCCTCATGGAACTGAGTATAGTAGAGCAGTGTGAATTTTTCCAGTAAACAATCTAGGAATAGGCGTCAACAACCAAAATGAAACCGATCCATTCAAAGCGAGCGCTATTTAACACAGGGGCAGCTCTAGGAGAATTGCTCCTGACTCCATTTAACAGGTTTGCTTCAATGGAGGTGGCTGGTGGCGTTCTTTTAGTTCTTTTGACCATAATCGCGTTGATTTGGTCAAACTCTGATTTCGCCGGTTCCTATGAATGGCTTAAGCATTTGAGTCTTGAGATTCGAATCGGCGCATACTCGCTCGATAAACCGTTGCATTTTTGGATCAATGACGGCCTGATGACTTTTTTCTTCTTTATGGTTGGGTTGGAAATAAAACGTGAGGTCCTTGTGGGTGAACTTGCGTCCTTGAAACGAGCTTCGTTACCATTATTGGGCGCTCTGGGAGGAATGATCGCTCCTGCTGTCATCTACTACATGCTGAACGCTCAAACGCCCTCTGAACAAGGTTGGGCGATTCCAATGGCTACGGATATCGCATTCACATTGGCTGCGCTTACACTCCTTGGCTCAAAGGCGCCGCACTCGCTCAGGATATTCGTTACCGCGCTGGCGATCGTAGACGACATAGGGGCTGTAATTGTAATAGCCACTTACTACAGTTCAGAACTAGCCATAAGTTATTTATTTCTAGCCTCATTTTTCATTGTCATGTTGATTTCCTTCAATATACTGGGTTTCCGAAGACCTCTGCCATACATCATTGTAGGTTCCCTGGTATGGTGGGCTGTTTACATGTCAGGTGTCCATTCTACAATTGCAGGAATTTTGGTAGCATTCACTGTACCGGCGCGCTCTCGTCGTGATATGCCACAGTTCAGGGACCAATTGATCAGGCTGGTCGATCGTTTGAGACGTACGGACCAGTCAAGCGCTGGGCCAAACTCCGAAGAAAATAGTCAAACTATAATCAGGAAAATTGAAGATCTTTGTGAGGATGCTCAAACCCCTTTACAACGGATGGAGCAGTCTTTGCATCCCTGGGTAGTTTATTGGATCGTCCCTTTATTCGCTCTGGCGAATGCCGGCGTTTTCATCCAATGGGGCCGAATGCTTGATATCCTGACTACTCCAGTTTCGTTAGGCGTGACACTAGGACTACTGGTCGGAAAGCAACTAGGAATATTTGTCGTATGTTGGGTCGCGATAAGGATGCGATTTGCGATGATGCCCTCGGGCGTGACGTTTTCACAAATCTACGGAGCGTCAATACTTTGCGGCATAGGGTTTACCATGTCAATTTTTGTGGCTAATCTGGCTTTTGGCGAATCGACCAACCTGGACTACGCGAAGATCAGCATATTGGTTGGATCTTTGTTGTCTTTTTTCATCGGATTACTGGTGTTGAGCATCGCTTCGCCGACGATAACTGGTGTAGATGAGGATGAAGCCGACTCAATAAGGACATAAATCTATACGACATAGAGTAGCGATATTTTGAATACCGTATGGCCCAGCAAAAGCCATTAGTCGATTTTCCCCTCAGCCACTCTTTTTCTACGAAGATGTGTGGCTACGGCCCATGCTCCTAATGCTACAATGGCGAGCCCTCCTACTACCATATCGAGTTCGTGAGAGTACTGTTGCACAAGTGTCCAGTTTTGTCGAAGCTTGTACCCGCAGAAAAGCAGAAACGAGTTCCACATGGTAGCCCCGACGATGGTAAAGACACAGAAATGACTCAAATTCATACGGCCGAGGCCGGCTGGAATAGAAATGAGGTGACGAATAATTGGGATGAAACGGCTGATGAAGATTGTCCATGAACCATGCTTGTCGAACCAGCGTTCCGTCCACTCTAGATGTTCATGGTTTAGGAAGAAGTAACGGCCCGCCTTGAGCACTAGAGGCCTACCGCCCCAGAGTCCCAAGAAATAGGATATCAAAGACCCTATCAAGGACCCTAAAGATGTTACGAGTATTGCCGTGGGAATTGAGAATTTGTCTTCTGCCGCCAAGAACCCCACAAATGGCATAACGAGTTCACTGGGCACTGGGGCGATCATGCTCTCGAGCGCCATCAAAAAACCGGCCCCCCAATATCCCAATTGTTCAATTATATAGGTGAAGTAAACAGTTAGCTGTGCTACCATGCATCCGACCTTTCTTGAACTTTGAATTCCGTGAATAACGGCCTAACCACGAAACCCGAGAGGTCAGAATACTATCATGAAAATTCACGCGGCTCAACAATTGCGTCGGTACTGTGTTGGTCCTGAGGAGAGACGTAATTTGGGTCAATTTGTTGCAACGGGGTTGAAAAACCATCAAATTTTCAAACAGAGTCTTGTGTCGGATGACCTCTTTAGGACATAAAGGAAGCATTAAACTGGGGTCAAAGCTCCTTGCTCATTCTTGCTCTGTACCGGGAACAGACTTGTGAAGAAATCAACTCGAATATTTCTAGGATCATTGTCGCTTATGGTAGTTATATTGGCTCTTACCGACTGCAATTCCAAACCGGGTGAGCAAAAACAGGCTGCCCCGATCCCTGGACAAAAATTCAAAATAGCCACACTCGTTAAAGTGGACGGCATCCCCTGGTTCGCAAGGATGAGGGTTGGAGTGGAGAAATTCGCTCGAAAAACCGGTCAGGACAGTTTTACGCTTGGACCAGCGAGAGCCGATGGCGCTCTGCAAGCTCAAATGGTCGACGAACTGATCAAACAGGGTGTGAACGCGATTTGTATTGTGCCTTTTTCTGTTCCCGCTGTAGAACCGGCGCTCAAAAGGGCCAGGGAAAAGGGTGTAGTTATTGTGGCGCATGAAGCTTGCAGACTTGATGGCGCTAATGTCATCATCGAACCATTTGATAACAAGGCGTGGGGTCGGCATCTTATGGATGAACTCGCATCGAGTATGAATCAACAAGGGGATTACGCGATTATTTTGAGCATTCATGACAGTCAGTCCCACATGGAATGGCGTGACGCTGCCGTTTCCCACCAACTTGAACGGTATCCCGAGATGAAGCTGGCAACAGACGCGGTCGAAGATCAGGACAATGCCGCACGCTCTTATGCCCAAGCGAAAGACCTTCTCACCAGATTTCCTAACATAAAGGGAATATTGGGACTAACCATGGTTTCATGCCCCTCTTCCGCTCTCGCCGTAGAAACTCTGGGGCTCCGGAACATGGTCAGTGTTGTGGGAGTGTCGCTGGTTTCCGCCTGCAAATCCTATATAGAAACAGGCTCAATCAAGGCTATCAGCTTCTGGGATCCAGCGGAAGCGGGATATGCGATGAATGAGGCCGCCCTTAAATTGCTCCAGGGACAGAAAATCCATACAGGAACAAACCTTGGGGCGAAAGGATATCAGAATCTAAGACAAGACAAGCTCAAACAAAACCTGTTTTTCGGACAAGGCTGGATAGATGTGACCAAAAAAAATGTGTCCAATTATCCATACTGAAAAAAGACCCCGAGGGTCTCGAGTTTGGAATGATGAAAGACTCGTTCGATAGATGAATCTTAATAACATAAAACTGACCGTAATTTTAGGCTTCCTGTTCATGGTAGCCCTGATAGTCGTGACAGCAGGAGCCGGCTACGTCGCTCTTAGAGAGGCGATAGAAGACGCTACCCATTACAGCGCTCTGGCGCACGATACCGGCATTGCCAATGACATCGGTTCAAACATGCTTCTGTTGGATGGGGCTCTGGACAGTTATTTGGAGCACCGTGACATGCAGTCCGTTTGGGACATTGATTATCGGTTGGCTGTAACTAGACGAATGGCGCAAATGGCGCACAAATCCAATGAGACCCCGCAAATTAAGGATATTCTGGCTCGGGTTGATGACATTCTTGCGAGATTTGCTAGCAATTTTGAAAAGTTGAGAGCACTCGACGCTAAACTTGACAAAATTCAGCGAACAAATCCGGACAACAAGCCGGAGATTGAAGCGTTAACCAAGCAGAGGCAGGTCCTGCAGAATTTCTTCCAAATTGCGGCCGTCAAAGTGTCAAACAATGTTGAAAGCGCCAGGGAAGCGATTAAGATACAGCAGGAATCAATAGATTCCAGGATCCAGAATTCATTCCGAAGCACTAAGATAATCGCGATCCTGACAGTTTCTGGAGTTGTTGTTATTGCATTGGTAATTGCCCCCTTCTTCGTCCGCTTGATCACAAAACCGGTAGGGGTCCTGGAACAGATCGTGAAACGTAGTCCGTCAGTCGCCTTCAGATTTAGGGTTGCGCCGGGCTGGCCAATCGAGTATGTGTCTGAAAATGTGAGTGAATTAGGTTACAGCACCGGTGATTTTTACTCGGGTCGTAAAAGACTTGTTGATGTGCTTCACCCTGACGACCGGGAAATTGTCGCTAAAAAATTACGTGATTTCGCAAAAACTAAAAGTCTGGATAAGGAAAGTAACCAGGAATACCGCATAATTACCGGTTCGGGCGCCATATGCTGGCTGGATGAACGGATGTGGGTAGTCAGAAATGATAAAGGCGATATCACTCATTACGAAGGTATCGTGATCGACATCACAAAACGTAAAATTGCTGAGGAGAAACTTGAGAGAGAACAGGCCCTAAGGGTCTTTGTCCTTGAAACCTTTGGATCATATCTTAGCGATGAAATCGTTGCCGAAATTCTTGAATCACCTGGTGGTATCAACCTTGGCGGAGAACTGCGGGAAATCAGTATCCTGGTGTCAGACCTTCGCGGGTTTACCAGAATCACAGAATCGATGGATTCCAGGAAGGTTTTGAAGATCCTGAATCGGTATTTGGAGGTTATGACCGACATCATACTTCGGTATAGTGGAACAATCGATGAATTTACAGGAGACGGGATACTGGTTTTTTTTGGAGCGCCACGACAATTTTCTGATCACACACGTAGAGCCGTCCTCTGCGCAATCGAGATGCAAAGAGCCATGAAGGCTTTGAATGAAGACAACATCAAACTTGGTTTACCGGAACTTAGCATGGGAATAGGAATAAATTGCGGAGAACTTGTCGTAGGAAACATCGGATCGAATAGGCGCAAGAAATACGGAGCTGTCGGCAGCCCTATTAACGTGGCTTTTCGGGTGGAAACTCAGACCATCGGAGGAGACATCCTTGTGACAGCCCCTATCTATGAACGGGTCTCCTCCGATGTTGTCATCGGACCTGTTAGGGAGGCCGAGCTAAAAGGCATAGAGGGCCTTGTTACAATATATCAGGTAATAGGGCTCAGGAAGAATTGAGCTAAATTATTGAGATGTCATTTCGAGGAGTTCAGCGACGAGAAATCTTTCCCTGTCCGTTATAGATTTCTCCCTGCCGGTCGAAATGACATGAATCTCTCATATCCACCTAAGATATGGAGCGGGTACAATACTCTTTATGTCGTGGTTAAGAGCCTTGGCCGCGTGCTGAGGCCAATAAGGATCTTTGAGCATTTGCCGCGCCAGCAGAACAATGTCCGCCTTACCATCGGCGATTATGTCATTAGCTTGAACAGGATCAGTTATAAGACCTACTGCGGCAGTCGCCATCCTCGCCTCCCTACGAATAGCCTCGGAGAAATGAACCTGCCACCCCGGCCCGAACGGGTATTTCTTTTGATCAGGGCTTCCAAAACCTGAACTGCAGTCTATAAGGTCCGCTCCAACTTCTTTCAGCTTTCTTGCCAGTTCAATACTGTCTTCGATTGTCCATCCGCCATCGACCCAATCAGAGCAGGACAATCGCACGGCTAAAGGCAAATTTTCAGGCCAGACGGCCCTCATACGTTCAAGTGTCTCGACAGTAAATCGAGTCCTGTTTTCAAAACTGCCGCCATATTCGTCAGTTCGTTTGTTGGAAATTGGAGAATAAAAGCTATGGAGGAGATATCCATGCGCAGCGTGTAATTCCAGCCACTTGTAGCCCGCATCTATAGCCCTCCTGGTTGCAGCGACGAATGCATCCTGCACATCCTTAATGTCCTGACGAGTCATTTCTTTAGGGACCCGCCAGAGTTTATCCCCAAAAGCTATAGCGCTAGGCGCTACGGTCTCCCATCCGCCTTCTTCGTTTTTGAGAGAATTGTCTCCTTCCCACGGCCGCGTGGCGCTGCCTTTTCGGCCTGCATGAGCCAACGGAATGCCTGGGACCGCTCCGTGGTCCATAATGACTCTGGGGATGCGGTCCAGCCGGCCGACCAGCCCCGCCGCCCCCCCCCC
>JARLHM010000158.1 GCA_031292235.1 Syntrophaceae bacterium
GGGTTTACCCCTATTCGCCTTATCATGGATACTATCCTACTGGCCATCGCGTCGTGAATGGCCTTACTTATGTCCTTTTTTTGAGTCTTCGCATGGATAAGTCCCACAACCTCGGACTCAGCAAAGATCGTGCATTGGGCGTTCATTGGAATCGGATTATCCGACGAAAGGGCAAGTTTCCCCATCTCGGTCAGTGGTGTTTCAAGGGCGCGACTCATTGCCTCGATAAACGATCCGGCTCCCGCGGCGCATTTTTCATTAATAGCAAAGTCTATAACATTGCCCTTCTCATCGAATTTAGCGGCTCGTCCTGCTTCCGCGCCCACGTCGACCACCGTCCGGCTATTTGGACAAAAGTAATTGGCGGCGGCGGCCATGGCCTTGATGTCGTTGACATTAACGTCGGCTCCCTTAATTGATTTCGCCCCGGCCCCAGAGCCACCGATATGTTCAACGTCTTTCAGCTCTATACCGGCGTTCTTGAGCGCCATCTCCAGTGAAGCTTTAACCGCTTCCGCCTGTTCGAAGCCAGTTAAAGCCAGACCTTTTCCGATTATTTTACCGTCCTTTAATATGACGGCTTTTGTGTTTTTCGCTCCACAGTCGATTCCTGCGGTGATCATTTTTTAAACCTCCTTCGAATTCGAGGGCCGGCGAAGATAGTCCGGCATATCGATCTATTTGTTATCTGCGCCTAATTCATGGGTCCTTAGAGCACGAAGCCCTGGCGAGGATGATGCTTCCTAAGCGTAAAACATCTTTCGTCTTCGTAGAGCAAATGATAACACTTTTCTTGAGAGCTATAAGCTCTAACTGATTCCCAGCAGGCATTTTTCACGTGTGATCGATCCTTTTAATATCATTCGGAAACTTGCAACATTTTTGCGTTGGATTTAATATGGTTTCAATTATCAGGGAGGTTTTATGTTGTCATGGAAGAAGAAATTCTGGCCAATCCCGACATAAGCGCTGAATTCAGGACCTTTGAAGAACTTCTTTTGGAAAATTCAGGTCACGAACTGGAATATCTTGATTTGGTGTCAAAAGACCCATCGGTAATGGACTCTGCGACGCTCTCGTTTGCCATGAATAGTTTAGTGCGCCTGTCTGGCCCGCTTATGGAGAAATTGGTGGAATCTCTGAACCAGGACGATTTGCCGGACCTCAAGGAGATCATTGAAACAAAAGGGATCGATTTGGATAAAAAGCACGCGTCTAAACTCAAGAAAATTATTTTTGCGTTTCGAGATTCCAGTGACGAAGAAACAAGAGGAAACTTCGTAAAGGCATTACAAATCTTGACGATTGTCAGGCAGCGTCGCCGCGTCACGTTGAACCTCGGAGAATCTTACAGAGCGCCTGACGAAGGGTGGCTGGACGAAGATTTTGGAGGGGACGAGGGCATTCTGGAAACCGTCAAAGCAGTAGAAGATCCTCGATGGAATCAACAGGAGGATTAGAAGCTTTATGCGATTGGAAAACTATCTAACTCCAATATCCGAACAAGGCCATCGCGTCTTGGATCTAATGAAGGTGGATCATAAACATGCTTCCGAATTGTTGGAAAGCCTTCCACGGGCAGAACAGGTAAACCTGGTTTCAAACGAGGCCCTCAACAACCCATTGAACGCTCAGGAACTTGTTTTTCTTCTTGATGATGATGAAGGCAAGAAGTTGGTCGATGAATTAGGAGATCGGACCCTTTTCCGTTTGATGAAGTCCCAGTGCTCAACACACATTGGAGTGCTATCCCTTGTTGAACCTGACCGCATACAATCAATCCTCGACCTTGATTCTGAACTGTTTTCGACAAAGGGGGTAACCGACCCTCAGACGGCGTATCATTGGCTGGTGAGTTTTCTTGAAGAAGATGAGGAAACATTTTCGAAGGTACTGAAGAGCCTAGACATCAAACTTGTGGCTTCCGCTTTCCAAGATAAAATGGTCCGTCCGGGGACAAATGTATCTTCGATGGTTTCGGAAGAAGATTCGGAAAGCACTTTCACCGCTGATTTCCTGATCAAACTAGACCGCGGAGAATTGAAACCGGACGATCTTGAACTCACTGATGAAGAAACTCTTGATATTCTTAAAAAGATCCATCTCCTGGATGAAAATTATTTTGTCGAGTTGGTTTCGCTCATGATGCGCGAGGAAGATCTGAAAACCCGCACCGCCGAGGAAGCTCTATCGCGCATCAATGATCAAGTCGGTGATATGAAAGACGCTGTTCAAGAGGCTGAAGACATGTTTGTCCCGTTGGATGATTGAATGTGGGCGGGCAATTAATTGAGATTATCAATGACAGTGGCGGCGAATAAGCCGCCACTGTTTTTAGTTCTTGGGTTTGTCTGTTGGAGAACCAGCCGGAGCGGTCTCGTCAGGTTTGGGAGTGTCATTTGGAAGCAGAATTTGAACGTTCATCTTTTTTCTCAGGGAATCCGCTAATTTTTCGTATTGCTCCTGCTGTTTCTGATACTTGAGTTGCTCGATAATATAGTCTTTTACTTGATCGAAGGAGGCTTCTTCAGCAGGCTTTTTGTCTTCCAGATAGAGTATGTGATAACCGAATTTACTCTTTACAGGTCCTTCTATTTGATCCTTTTTCATTTTAAACGCGACTTCTTCAATCTCCGGAACTAGGCTGCCCCTAGGCATCCAGCCTAAATCTCCCCCGTTGGTTTTGCTGGGACAAATTGAAACCTGGGACGCGACATCCGCAAATTTCTCTCCCTTTTTCAGTCTGGCGAGGACTTGCTTGGCGTCCTTTTCGTTCTCCAACAATATGTGATGGAGTTTTACGCTCTCCGGAGTAGAAAATTCAGTCTTGTTTTGTTCAAAATATTTTTTTGCGTCCGCCTCAGTTGGCACAGGGGTGTCTTTTGTCGACTTGTCGAGAAGCAAACGGGCAAGAAGGTCGTTTCTGGTAAAAGCCAGCAACTTCTCGGCGTCCGGAGACTTGTCTAGTCCTTCTTTCTCCGCCTCTGCGGCAAGCGCGTAAATGTTGACGATATAATCGAGAGTCTGCCTTCTACCTTCCGGGGTCTGATAATAGTAACGGAATTTTTCAGGGACCGCGTTGGCCATCTGTTTCAGGTCCCCTTCAGTAATGGTTTTTGAACCTACTTTAGCCAACACTTGATCATCGGGCGGAGTTTTTGTCTGCTGTGCAAAAGCGCCTGGCGCGCATAGAAAAGCGCACAAGACAAAAACGATCATAATTGGCCAAATATTACGTGAAGTTAGCAAGTTTTTGTTCCTTTCTAATAAATTTTAGCATTGTTACAACTAACCTCTTGTGTTGCTTATATATTAGTCAGCAATGCGCGTTATAACACACGATTTTTTTGCAGTCAAACCTTCTTGATAACTCATGGAAGCTTTCATATTTTAGCCAAAATGTGCTAATATAGTGGTTTCATTAGTTGTTAGTCTCTTGAAGAGGGTTTTCGCCGTTGAGTGGCAGAAAAAACATTGTGAATCTGTTTATATTTATATAGATATAGTGACATATAAGGGCTTGTGCCGGTGGACGAGAGTGGCTAATATATCAACAATCATATAGCTGATCGTCTATTTGTTGACCAGGCGTCGAATTGCGCTGTATTAGAGGGTTTGTGGTCTTGATTGGTTTTCGTATAAATAAGTCATTAATTTATGGCCTGATTCTCTTGGCTACCTTTTTTGGGCTGGTATCCTGCGGCAGCCAGACCAAAGGGTTTGTTTCGACTGTCCCGCCCAATCCGCCAAGCGCGCTAAGTTTTGAGAAAGTGGATCAAGGACTTCTAGTTACTTGGCGCCCGGTCCCAGGGGCGTTGAAATACACCTTGTTCTGGGGTCCGGAAAGAAATGAGTATAGAAAGCTGGTAGAAACCAGGTCCCCTGCGGTCATCATCAAAGGAATGCAGAATGGAGTCTTGAACTATTTCGCCGTAACATCGGCCTCAGCGCACGCTGAAAGTCGATTCTCTCACGAAGCTCCATTTATTTATGACACTGACCCCAAAAACGCGCCATTGCATATGCAGAAGGCAATGAACCTGGTGACAAGTGGTCATGCCAAAGAGGCGCTTCTCCATGTTGGCGCCGCGATTGAACTCGATTCCAGGAATCCTGAATATTATCGCGAGAGGGCCAAACTTAGAGAACAGCTTGGTTTGCAGAAAGAGGCCAAGAAAGATTTGGCCATCGCGGAAAAACTTTACATGAAAAAGCGCATATCTTTTAAGGAAACGCAAGCAGCCCCACCAGAAAACGACTAAAAAGTCTTCTTCTTTCTATTTTCTAGAAATGTTTTGGCGCCACAAGCAGGGAGGTTTTCTCAGTGTTTCGTTGTTTCACGCATCGAGTAAAATATGATTTTGTTCACCGTCCGCTTGAAATCCAAACCAAATCCTGCGATTACTGAGAGATTAAGAGTTTTTAGAGGGACATCATCCCGAATTGTGGATTTTTTGTCGATTTTCTGACATCATGAGTGAGGCTATAACGTTTGCCGATCTGGTTATTTATAACAATTGCGATTTTGCTGACCACAATGATTTTGGAAATCGCTCGTTTGACTCCACTGTTATTAAGAGAACTCAAACTTGAATCCGATTTGGATCTTCCCCAAGCTTCATCATCATGTCAGGCCACCGGCCGGTTGAGCATAATTGTTCCCGCCAAAGACGAAGAGACCAACATTAAGGCGTCGGTAGAATCGATTCTTGCGTCATCCTACGACAATCTTGAAATAATTCTCGTAGATGATAGAAGCCATGATGGGACATGGCGATTGATGGAGCATTTGCAACAGAGAGACCATCGAGTCAAAACCGTCAAGATTGAAAAGTTACCTGCTGGATGGACTGGCAAGACCCATGCGATGTATGTTGGAGCCGGAGCAGCTTCCGGTGACATGTTGCTGTTTACTGACGCGGACGCCCTTTTCTCTAAAGACCTTTTAGTAAGGGCTATGAGTTTTTTTATCTCTAACCAGCTAGACATGTTAAGCTTAATTCCGGGTTTTAAACAATGGGGCTTTCTTGAGAAAGCGATTTATCCACACTTGGCGCTTGGTATCTCATTTTTTTACCCAATTACATCGGTGAATGATCCTCTGTCGGACGCTGCGGTTTCTTCAGGCTGTTTCATCATGATGTCCAGGAAATCCTATAATGAAGTTGGCGGATGGCGCAGTCTCAAAGATCGAATTACCGAAGACATCGCCATGTCGAGATCTGTCAAAACCTTGGGTCTGAAGTTGCACGTGGGTCGCTCGGACCTTGTTCAGACAAAACCATTCGATAGTCTTTCTGAATTGGTTCGATTTTGGCGACGAACATTTTGCGGAGGTTTGGAAAATAGTCCGATCAAAGTCATTAGGTTATGGCTTAACTATGCGCCTCTTTTGATCCCGTTCGGACTGGTGGTTTATTTTGCTGCAAAAATGGCTACTAATGGTAATATTGCTTTAGATGAGTCAATACTCCTTGTCATGAGCATAATGACTATTCTTACAATTGAAATCCCTTTCGGGATTTTTTTGAAACATTATCATGGCAGATGGTTGTATACTCTGTTATCTCCCTTAGGGATTTTTACTGGTTTTTGGATTGCTACCTGGGTATTGTTCACGAAAATGCTTGATATTGGAATAGAATGGAGAGGGTCTGTTTATAAGTAAGAAAGCCGGAGAAAAACTTGACCCTGCAAACTTTTTGTTGGTATCATTCCGCGCTGTTCGGATCAGTCCCTTGACAAAGGAGACACACCACATGAGGAAAGATCGTTTTCGGTTGACCAAAACATTCGCCATAGTGGCGACATTTTTGATTTTCCTGGCTCCGGTATCCACCTTCGCCGCTGATTTCAAGACATTTGACAGCGATGAATACGGGTTTTCCATGAAATATCCAGCCACATGGATCAAGATTGATAAGCCGCAAGGGAACTATTATGTGGTATTTCAAGATCCAGATCTAACCGACAATTTTAGGGCTAAAATTCATGTCGCGGCGCACAAACCCGTCAATGACCCGCTGAATGTTTTTCTTCAGGAATTGCGAAATGGTATAACGGACCTCCAGAAGGGTACTGGCACGGCAAAAGAAAAGCAGGAAGTGCGCATCCTCGATGAAGGCGAGTTCAAGTGTGGGGTTCCTGGCGCTTATTATTTTTTCATCCAGGCTTACGAAAATAGCCCCAAAACCTGGATGGACATTGTCATAGTTTTCTACAAACTCGAGCAGACCCTCATAAGGGTTTCGTGTCTGGCTCCATCCAAAAGTATGGAAAAGTTTCACGAATTATTTAATGAGGTTCTGACATCCGTTCATTTCAACACCGCGGCGCCGGCGTCCAATCAAAATGTTCAGCAAAATGGGACCCCGGGCGCGCCGGTTCAGGCGACGCCAAGCGCTCCTGCCCCAGTTGAGGCTTCTCCTCAGTCTGCGGCCCCTGCTCCTCAACAACAACAGCCTGCTCAACCGCCATCATCAGTCAGACAGGATTCCACTCCGGTTGCTCCTCCTGGACCACCAGCCCCCGCAGGACCAGCGCAAAGACCAGGTCCAAGGGGACCAGCGCGTGATTCAGACCGACCCGCTACTGGAATTGTGAACTGATTGAGTATTCATATTGTGAGGACCCTTCATGTGAGGTTTTGACCTTATGAGACTTAAAAGATTTTTAAAAGTCTTTGGAAGACATGAAGGGTTTAAAAAACTTCTAAAAGGTCTTTCCGGCGTCAGGCCAAAGCTGATTGATATAGACGCGTCACGAGATCGTGCCCTTGCGCTTGCCCAAAAACATGAGCCTAAAGGGGACCATTACGAACTCCGAAAAGCCCTGTCCGAATTAAATGTTTCATTTGACGAAAATAATTTTCATAATACGCTTTCACTTCTGAAATTCCTGACCAGCGTTTTATTTAAAGATATTTCTCCAGAACCACCCACTCACATCAGGGAAAGAATCCTTCAGTTCAAGGGGCCTCTTTTTTTCTTTGTTAATCACTCCTCCTATTTTGATTACGCGCATACGTCCGAACTATTGAACAAATTGGGGTTGCCAATACCTGTTACCCATGTTTCCGGGGGTATCACAACTGGGTGGGTCGCAAACTGGCTTAAGGCGTTTCGGACCTTGGAGGTCCAGAAGACATTCTCACCTGTTCAGCATCGGGCCTATTCATGGTTTTGCGCGGCCCTTGCAGAAGCTGGAGAAGTTCAGGCCCTCTATGCCAGGACTAGCCGTTATACCGTACGATCAAGGGACGGTGTGCTTAGGGAACCTTACGTGCCTCATGGCGTGATCGCCGGAGTAAAAGCAACCGGTAAGGCGCTGATGATTCCTGTTTCCATTTCCTACTCAATCATCCCGGAAGATAGTTACCTCAGTTCACCATGGTTTTTTCCCGTATTGTCTATGTTCCCCAAAAGACGGGCAATGTTGATTCCTTTTGTTTTCGGACTTGGGTCTTCAGAGAAAGCTATCAAGAGGATAGAAGGTATCTTCGGAGATGTCGCAACAACGCTTGGTGAACCTTTCGAACTTGCTGATGACAATTCTCTCTCCCTTCAAAGGATTTCTCATCTCGCAATTGAAGAGATTGCCAGAAATAAAGTTATTCATCCTTCTCAACTTGTTGCAAAGTCTATCCAGGGTTTTGAGAGAATCGACAGGAAAAAGTTACGGGAAAAAGTGGTTGAAGAAGTTGAAAACACCAACGCTTTCTTTAAGACACGTTACAGGAGAACACCGCCTTTTCATCCGCTGATCACTTCCGACCTGAATCAGGCCATTCGACAAGGGTTAAAAGTCTTGTCTGGCCGGCGGGCGATTTCCTGGTCTGTCTGGAGACGCGATTATTTACCTCGAAACGTTTCTTTGTTGAACTTTTACGCGTATCACGCTGATCGCCGCATTTATCCACTTAGGGGCCGCAATACATTGACGGTGGTTAACGCAGGAGCGTGGGGATACACTCTGGCGCTGCACATCGGGGGAAACCTCCTTAAAAAGATTGAACTCTCCGAGCATGCTCTCATTCTGTACGACTCCAGGGAAGAGATCATTGAGAAACTGACCGTTGAACGGAAACATCCGTGGATTTTCAAGGACGTTATAATTCCGAGGTCCGTACGGCCCGAATCGGATATCATCGCAGCTATAGGCGATACTTCTCTTATCCTTTTGGTAACCCCCAGCAAGTATTTCTATTCTACCATGACCAAGATTCTGGAGTTGGCGCCTGAGGGAAGCGACCTTGTAATCGCGACGAAAGGATTTATCCCTGAAACAGGATTGTTGCCGTGTCAGACAGTAAGAGAGGAACTCGAGCGTTTAGGAAAACGGATGCGTATCTCTGTGCTATCCGGGGCAAACCTGGCCCATGAAATCATCCGCGGTGGCGCGGGTGTGACTCAGATCGCTTGTGATCATTACGAAACCTTCGAACGACTTAAACCGTTAATAGAAACTCCTCTATTTCGGGTGGTCTACTCAGGCGATGTCATCGGAACCACGCTGGCCGCTGCGCTTAAGAACGTTTACGCAATCGGATATGGTATACTCGAGGGATCAAAGCTGGCGCCGGAGAATTTCCTCGCGACTTACGCAACGCTAGTAACGGCCGAAATCAGGGACTTTGGAGCGCTCCTCGGCGCGTCCCCCGAAACTTTTGACGCTGAGAGTCAGGTATGGATGGCCGACTTGCTGGCTACTTGTCGTGGAGGACGTTCCTCCAGTTTCGGACGTGATCTCGCCCAGATGGATGAGAAACAGGGCAAAGGGAGACCGGCAAGGGTTTTGTTGGAACAGTACAGGAAAAAGATGATCGCGGTAGAAGGTTTTGAAGCGTCCCGCTTTGCCCAGAGAATCGCCGCCCAAAGGGGTTTCCATCCTCCTATCCTGGGTGAAATCTATGCAATTCTGCACGGAGGGAAAAACATAAACATCCCTGACTTTATGGAAAAATCGTTGGACGCTCTCAACAAAAGAGAGGCTTCTCTAATAAGCGCCAATGTCAGGACACGGGCCACGCGGCATTGAACTCTCCTACCGAAAACAATTGATTTAGATTCCGGATCAATCGTTCCAGTTAGCCTAATCAACAAACCTGTTCAAACGATAATTCAGGACCGACGTGAATTCTTATCGAATTGGTGAACTCATGGCATCAACGTATTTTATAAAGGACTTCAAGGATGGGGACCAAATTCTCCGGTTTTTTGAATTGAGAGCGAAAGGCTCTAGAAAAACTCGAGGGGGCCAAGATTATCTCGACTTGAAATTGGGGGATTCTACTGCCGAGATATCCGCTAAACTCTGGCCGGAAGCCCTTGAAAAATGGGGAGCGGATTTCGAAATTGGCTCCCTTGTAAAAGTCGAGGGCCGAATTGAGATGTACCGGGACAGGGGTCAGCTCATAATCGAGAAGATTCGAAAAGCTGACGAGAACGAAGTCCCCAACATTTCTGATGTTATCAAATCAACTGATTACAATGTTGATGAACTTTATGCGGAATTGATCGGTCTTACGGAAACCATCGAGCCTTTGGAATTGTCAAATTACGTAAAAGAGATACTGGAGAGGACCGCGGATCAATTCAAGAGGGCCCCTGCGGCTATGATGATCCATCACGCCTACAGGGGTGGACTGATTGAGCATACATGGTCTGTGACTCAAAAAGTCCTGGCTATCTTGGAAATTGAGCCAAAGATAAATCGTTCCGTGGCCATTTCAGGAGCAATACTGCACGACATCGGCAAATTACGGGAAATCGCCGTCGCTACCCGAAAACGAACCATAGGTGGAAGGTTGATCGGGCATATAACTTTGGGCGTAACCTTTCTTGGCGAGGTTGCTTTGGAATTGGGGCTGGAGAATGAACCGTGGCTGGTAGATCTTGAACACATCCTTCTCTCCCACCACGGCGAGCCGGAATTTGGAGCGCCGGTCCGTCCGTTTACACGAGAAGCCATATTAATCCATTTTATTGACAACCTTGATTCTAGACTCAAGATAATTGATGAAGCCCTATTATCAGTAGATTCCGAGGGATTCTCACAATATAATAAATGGCTTGAGGGGCGCGCCTATTCAGGCGTCATCCCAAGGCCTCCGGAGGGAGACGATGTTTGAACTTGAACAAAAACTGGCGGAAATAAGACAGAGGCAATCGAACCTCCGAGGTTATCTTTGACCTCGACAACAAGATTTCTCGACTAGATGAAATTGAAAAAACCCAGTCCAATGAAGGTTTTTGGAATAGCTCTGGACAGGCGAAAGACGTTTTACGCGAACAAAAACAAATCACTAAAATATTACATAATTTCCAGGGGCTTGACAGAAATATTGAAGATGCCGAAGCGCTCCTGGAGCTTGCGCTTGAAGAGGATGACCAATCCGTTCTCGAAGAAGTTCAGCAAAACATTTCAAACCTTGAAAATTATATTCGTGAAATGGAAGTTCAGCGTCTGTTCACTCAAATTGAAGACTCTGGTTCAGCTATAGTCGAAATACACGCTGGGGCAGGCGGGACAGAAGCTCAGGACTGGACCGAGATGCTGCTTCGCATGTACCTGCGCTGGGCTGAAGTCGAAGGATACAAGGCTGAGATCCTCGATTCCTTGCCTGGCGAGGAAGCCGGCATGAAGTCCGTCACATTTTCACTCGACGGAGAATATGCTTACGGTCGGTTAAGAGCCGAAGTAGGTATTCATCGTCTGGTTAGAATTTCCCCGTTTGACGCAAATTCCCGACGGCATACCTCATTCGCCGCATTGTTTGTTTATCCGAGCGCTGATGATGATGTAGAAATCGAGATTAACGAGGCCGACCTTAAAATAGATACCTATCGGGCCTCTGGGGCAGGCGGTCAGCACATTAACAAGACGGACTCCGCTGTAAGGATTACTCACTTACCGACAAATATTGTGGTCCAATGCCAGAACGAACGCTCCCAACACAAAAACAAGGCCATGGCTATGAAAATACTCCGGTCCCGACTTTACGACATGGAACTTGCAAAGAAAAGAGCTGAGAAAGACACTCTGCATAAAGGCAAGAAAGATATAGCGTGGGGATCGCAGATCAGATCGTATGTGCTCCAACCCTATCAGATGGTAAAGGATCACAGGACCAATTGCGAGATTGGCAATGTTCAAGCCGTACTGGATGGGGACATCAATAAGCTGATTGACGAATTTTTACTATTTGAAGCCAGAGAAAAAGCTTCTAACAGTTGTAATTAAACTCAGTGGTTACAAGGGAGGAGCTAGGGATTTATACACCAAATTTAGCGGAGAGTTCTTCGTTCGATGGTTCGGTCATTTTAGCGCCATCAGGAAAAAGCAGTGTTGGAATTACGAATCTCCCGTTCATTTTGATGACAAGGTCCCTTGCCCCTTCTTCTTCATCGATATCGTGCCATTCATATTGAATCCCGTGATCATCCAGGAATTTTCTCGCTCTTTTAGCGTCCGGGCACCATTTAGCCCCATACATTACTAAATGATCAACCTTGGTTTCCATCTTCACGTCCCCAATGTACAGATGCAACAAAGGAACTGGCCAGGATCATCAGCGCTTACGTTTCGCATCCCGTGAGGCGCCATGCCTGGCACATAGACCATGTCACCAGGTCCACATATCTTTTTATTCAAGATTTTGTCAGTCTTCGGGTCGGCGTCCCAACATTCGAATTGTCCTGAAATAATATACATTGTTTGTTCGTAGGCATGGTTATGAGTGGGAATTGCGCCATTCGGACCAACCGTGAACAGCCTGAGCCCGTAAGTTGGCGCTCCTTGAGCGTCCTGACCAACTTTTGATAACCATCGGACACTCACATCTTTCGCATAGAATGATTCGCCTTTGTAAGGTACAGCCCCCACCTTCGTTTCTTCTACATCAATTGCCTTCATTGTAATCATCTTCTTGTCCTTGGTAATTTCTCAGTTTTAAACGGCGGCATCCCAAAATTTTCACCAGAGTCGCCGGGCTAGATATTCCCTATTCCTAACCACAATACATCATAGACGTTCAAATGATCAACCATGACCACTATAGGCATACACATAGGAAA
>JARLHM010000018.1 GCA_031292235.1 Syntrophaceae bacterium
ATGGGAATCACAATTTCGAGAGATAATCAGCAAAGCTGGTGAAGGAATTTTCATAACTCAAGACGGCGTGATCAAGTATGAAAATCAAGCCTGTTTGGATATTACAGGGTATTCTTTTGGAAGATGGTCATCATCGGATGTCATTTCAGGCCTGGTTCATCCGGACGACAGAGACATGGTCGCCCTATATCACTCCTTGAGAATGGAAGGTAAAGAAAGCCCTGGTAAATACGATTTCAGGCTTGTCGGCAAAGATGGCGCAATAAAATGGATAGAGATGAATGCGTCGGTGTGTATTTGGGAAGGCCAGCCGGCCAGCCTCGCATTAATAACCTACATCACGGAACGCAAAAACTCAGAGAGGGCGCTAAAAGAACGGGAAGGCCATTTCCGCTCTCTGCTCGAAACCATTCCCGACGCCCTGATTGTATACGATGACATGCGCAGGGTGACTTTTGCAAACAAGGCTTTTGAACAACTTTATGGGCGGTCCATAGACGAATTGATTGGCAAACCCCTCATTAACTTTGTCCCACCTTCGGAACTTGAGATTACCAGACAATCATGGGAAAGGACGCTACGAGGCGCCAACGTTGTGTTCGAAACCCAGCGTTGGACCAAAGAAGGCAAATCGCTGGATATTCAAGTTTCAACAGCCATACTGCGAGACACGGAAGGTAAACACACTGCCAGCATAGTGATTCATCGTGATATCACCGAACTCAAGCACACTCAGGCGGCGTTGCGACAGAACACTGAGATGTTCCGGGCCATTGTG
Source organism: Syntrophaceae bacterium (assembly GCA_031292235.1). Lineage (GTDB taxonomy): Bacteria > Desulfobacterota > Desulfomonilia > Desulfomonilales > Desulfomonilaceae > CAJBEZ01. The sequence continues at coordinate 779 of JARLHM010000018.1, forward strand.
GAAGGCGATCCTGACGCCGTTTTTGTCCATACGGACGGCCTTTTTGCTTATCTCAACAGGCGAGCGCTGGGGTTATTTGGGGCAGAGTCCCAAGAGGACCTTCTCGGCAAACCTATTATGGATCGTATGCATCCCAGTTTGCGCAAAACTGTTAAAGAGCGTATCCGACTTTCGAACATCGAGAGGCAGCCTGTCCCCGCCGCTGAGGAAATCTTTCTCCGAATGGACGGATCAACAGTGGATGTTGAGGTCTCTGCGGTCCCGATAATTTTCCAAGGTCGGGATGGATCTTTGGTGTTTGCTCACGATATTACCAATCGAAAGCAGGCTGATCAGGAGCGTCTTCTTCTTACTACCGCAATTGAGCAATCCGCAGAGTCGATCATGATAACCGATACCGAAGGATCCATCCTATATATTAATACCGCGTTTGAACAAATTAATGGGTATTCCCGTCAGGAGGCCATAGGCAAAAGGGCAAGAATACTAATCGAGAGGAATGAGAAGGATACCGCTGTCTACGAAAACCTGCGGATGACCCTGGACAGAGGTGAAGTTTGGCGTGGGCGTTTGACAAACAAGAAAAAGGACAAAACGCTGTATGAAGCTGAAGTAACTATTTCACCCGTTAAGGACAAGTCAGGCAGGATAATTAATTACGTGGGAGTTTCACGGGACGTTACTAACGAGGCTTTACTTCAAAAGCAGTTTATACAGGCTCAAAAGATGGAGGCTGTGGGGACCCTGGCAGGAGGGATTGCCCACGATTTTAACAACTTGCTCCAGGTTGTGTTGGGATATTCTGAGTTGATGCTTCGACGAAAGAGTGAAAAGGAAAACGATTACTCTGACTTGCAAAAAATCTTTCAGGCTGGTAAGCGCGGGACGGAACTTGTCAAAAGCCTTCTGATGTTTAGCAGAAAGCTTGAGCCAAAATATCGCCCTATCAATTTGAACCAGGAGATTATTCAGGTCCAGGGCCTTCTGTCCCGCACGATCCCTAAGACCATCAAGATTGATTTGCGTCTAAGCGGGGACCTCGAACCAATCCAGGCCGATCAATCCCAGATAGGCCAAATCTTAATGAATCTTGGAGTGAACGCCAGGGACGCTATGCCGGATGGTGGAGCATTGACTATTGAAACGGCAAACGTGGAACTGGGGCAGGAATATTGTAATGCGCATCTTGAAGCGAAGCCTGGGCGTTATGTGTTGTTAACCGTTTCTGATACTGGCCACGGGATCGACAGAGAAACACTGTCGCATATTTTTGAGCCGTTCTTCACTACCAAGGGTGTAGGAAAAGGCACTGGCCTTGGGCTCGCGACCGTCTACGGGATCGTTAAGGAGCACGATGGCCTCATTATATGCTACAGCGAACCTGGTCAAGGAACAACATTCAAGATTTACTTCCACGCGATACAGACGGATGAAAACGTGGAAACTCTTGAAAGTGAAACGGATATTCCGCATGGGACTGAAACAATTCTGCTGGTGGATGATGATGAGGTTGTCAGGGATTTAGCCGCTACAGTTCTTGACAACTTTGGTTATCAAGTCATTACGGCTGGCAATGGAAAAGAGGCCTTGGATATATACATGAACCAGAGCGGGAAGATTGCCCTGGTGATTCTGGACTTGATAATGCCGGAGATGGACGGGAGACAATGCCTGAATGAACTCCTTCGGATTGATCCCAAAACAAAGGTCATTATAGCCAGTGGCCATTCAGTAAATGGCAAGGTGGAAGAAATATTCTTATCAAGAGCAAAGGCTTTTGTTGAGAAACCATATGACATAAGGAACCTTCTCAAAAATGTTCGTGATGTCCTTGACAAGGATTAATCGGCCGCCGCATAACCCGTAAAATCAAGACAGAGGGTATCTTGCAAAAGCATATAATATGTGTTCCCAAAAGGAGAGAAATGGGGGTAAATTATATGACTACGGATGAATGAGTAGTTCAACCCCCATGGTATCCACCAAAAGGTTTTGAGAAACGCTTACCAACCGTCATGCTTTGGTACACTTTATAGGAAACTCTCTTAACTGATTAGACAAAAGGAGTAAATATTCATGGCTAGAAAGTTAATCGTTCTCATGTGTCTGTCCTTGGCGATATTGACCAGTTGCGAAACAGACAAGAAGAACTTAGAAAAAGCTAAAACTGAGATTTCAGACCTGACAGCTAAGAATCAGAAACTTTCAGACATAAATGGAAAATTGGAAACTGAAAAGTCGGCGTTGACTCAGGAAGTAGCTCAATTAAAGGACCAAAACGTAGCCCAGGTGACAGAACTGGATCAGCTCAAGAAAAATCTTTCGCAATTGGGCCAAAAAAATGAAACCCTTCAGAAAAAGGCTGATCAGATCAATGTGGAAGCTGCTCAACTCAAGAAACAAAGAGACGAATTGACGGCGAAAATCGTCGAGCTAAATAAAAAAGCAACCCCAAACCCAGACCAGGTTAATAAATTCGGAGGGCCCGATAAGCAAGCTCAGCTAAGTAAAGAAGTGAATCTCAGCCCATGTGACGCTCTCATTGAATATATGCGAAAAAGCCGCGCTGTTGTCGAAGGCTACAAGGCTGAAGAAAGAAAATCAAAGCTGGATGAAACCAGGACAACTTATGCCGCAAAGATGACTGAGGCGCCCGCGGCGGGAAGGAAAGCCGCCATTGAGTGGGTCAAGGAGTTAAACAGGTCTTGGGATCGACGCCAGGACGATGCGACCTCCCGGCTCGCAAGACTTAAAAACGCAGTGTTGAAGGCTTGTGGGAAGACAGCGGCTGAAGCCGGGTTCTGAGATTTTTGGCGCGCAAGGCTCGGCCTTTTGTATCTAATGATGTAACTAGGCGCCCACTGAGGGCGCCTGTTCCTTTACTCTTTTGGTGAAGGACAGAAAAAACATCATCATAGCCAATAGGAGATAGGACTGCCCAAATTCATAAGGGATCAGCCGTGCTGTACCGGTCAACGACCATGGAAAATAAACATTTCCGTCAGGGAAAGCTGAATGAATAATTCCGAAAAAGGAGAAGATCGCCAGTATCGCAAGATAAACTGAGCAAACTCTTAGGCGATGGTCGATCATTTCGGCCAGGAACGATCCCCACAGCATACCAGTCAGGATAAAACCGTTGCCTAAGGCTATGATAACCAGGGCTTCGGGGAGGGCGACGCCGACCTTCGAAACAAGATGCTCCAAGTTTTGAATTGGAACAATTTCCGGATTTTCCAAATGAATCGCCAACAAGCGGCTCACAGTAGGAAAGATGGCGAATATAACCGCGGGAATGTGGCGAGCAGGGCAATTCAGAAATGCTTGTCCCACGATCTCCAGAGAAATGAAGACAAGTATAGGAGCAAGCACAGCCCTGGGTATAAGTTCAAGGATCATAGAAACATAGCCGAATATCCCGCCTAAGCCGATAAATATGGCTGTCAACACTGTATAGCCAGCCCTGGCGCCCATGCGTTTGTATGCGGGATGGCCGATGTAAGGGCATGACTGAGCTACTCCACCACAGATCCCGGACACTAGTGTGGCAAGGGCCTCGGTCAAGAGAATCCCGCGTGCGCTGTAATCATCGCCGGCGACGCGAGCGCTCTCTGTGACATTGATGCCGCCCACTACAGTGAGAATGGCAAACGGGATTGCAATTGGAAGAAACTTGAGAGCGGGGCTGATTCCATCGATAAAGTCGAGGCTGGGCAATGGTAATCCGAAATGAAATTGCAACACGGGTTTTATGTAAGCCTGAGCGGTCTGCGCGTCTGGAACCCAGAACTGCGACAGATGGTAGAGAATGGTCCCCACAGCGATCGCGACCAATATACCAGGAATGTTTCCGGGAAGTGACGCCCTAGCGACTAAAGTGTAGAGCATAAGGCCGAGAGAAAGCATCCCCACCACTGGTAACCCGAAAATGTCGACAAGCGGGATAAAACCGATAAGAGCTAGCCCCACTCCTGCGAGTGAGCCGAGCAATCCGGCCCTTGGAACCACACGCTGAACCCAATTGCCACCGAAAGACATTATGACTTTGAGGACACCGATCATCACCATTGTCGCCATTCCGATATGCCACGTCATGATGGCGGCGTTTTCCGCTGTCTCACCGGCCTGTTTCAGAGCGATGAAGGCGGGACCAAGGACGGTTATGGCAAGCCCTATAGTCGATGGAGTATCGAGTCCTAAGGGCATGGCGGTAACTGCCGTGCTCCCACTTTTCTTTGCAAGCCTGAAAGCCATCCATGTGTAGACAAGGTCGCCAAAGAGCACTCCGAAAGTGGTTCCGGGAATCATTCGTGTGTACACGACATCGGCAGGAAATTTAAAACCAAGGATCAATGTGCCCGCGAGGAATGAAAGCACCGCAATATTGTCGAACATCAAGCCGAAAAAACCGTTAATGTCCCCAACGCCGAACCATTTGTATTTTACTTTTTGGTGTTTCATGGCAGTTGCTCTGAACCGAAAGCAATTTAATACATTTCCTGTTTTAAAAGCATATGCTAAATATCATGTCTACTGGGTGTTTGATAATTCTAAACTTCCCATAATCATCATATTTGTATTTTTAGGTATTTTGTGAAGCCTTCCAGTTTATCCCAACAACTTTTCCGAACAAAGGCTATTGAGACCATTCAAGCGGAGGCGCAAGACGGTGGTGGCCTTAAAAGGGCGCTTGGGGTAGTTGACCTCCTGGGAATAGGAATCGGCGCTATTATCGGGGCCGGAATATTTGTCCTTACCGGGCAGGCGGCGGCCCAATACGCCGGCCCTGGCATTGTGATTTCATTTGTTGTGGCGGCGATAGTGAGCGCGCTTGCCGGTCTATGTTACGCTGAGTTCGCTTCGATGATTCCCGTCGCCGGGAGCGCCTACACATATTCCTACGCCACTCTGGGAGAGATTTTCGCGTGGTTTATCGGATGGGACTTGATCATCGAATATTCAATAGGAGCGGCAGCCGTCGCTGTGGGCTGGTCGAGTTACGTCGTTAGTTTCCTTCATCAGGTAGGCCTAAATGTGCCCCCAGAATTTTCTGCGCCTACGGGAACACAGTTTGTATTTTTATCAAATGAGCTAATAGGGAAGATGGGCATTTTGGCTTCTGAGGGTTGGTATCAGCTCGGTTTTTATATCGAGCGCCTTCAGCAAGCGGGTATCTCCGCGGACACCTTGCCACACGCCACAGGAATATTTAATCTACCCGCCTCCTTGGTTGTCTTGTTCGTAACGATTATTCTGGTAAAAGGTATTCGGGAATCTGCGATATTCAACACTGCGATAGTGATTGGAAAGCTAGCTGTTATATTGGCGGTAATCGTCGTCGGGATTAGATTCATCCAAACTGACAACTGGGTCCCGTTCATTCCGCCCAATACGGGTAAATATGGTGAGTTTGGGTGGTCTGGGGTGATAAGAGGCGCAGGGGTTGTTTTCTTCGCTTACGTGGGATTCGACGCTGTCTCAACCGCGGCTCAGGAAGCCAAGCAACCCCAAAAACATATGCCGATAGGGATTTTAGGTTCGCTGGCCCTCTGTGCTGTGCTGTATATTCTGTTCGCCCTGGTTTTGACGGGAGTGGTCAACTATTCAAGGCTCAACGTAGCCAATCCCGTGGCTTTAGCTGTTGACGCGACAGGCATTCTATGGTTGGCCGTTTTAGTAAAACTCGGCGCTATCGCTGGTTTGACATCCGTAATTCTAGTCCTGTTGATGGGGCAGCCGCGTATTTTCTTTAGCATGGCCCATGATGGCCTCTTGCCGGCGTTTTTTTCCAAAGCCCATCCTCGTTTCGGCACACCCGCCAACACCACAATTGTCACAGGCTTGGCTGTGGGGATATTGGCTTCCTTGGTTCCAGTAGGGATTTTAGCAGAACTTGTTTCCATTGGGACGCTTGCCGCTTTCATTGTTGTGTGCGCAGGTGTTTTGGTTCTTCGCTACAAAAGGCCCGACCTCCCTCGGCCTTTCAAGGCCCCTTGGGCGCCTTTTACTCCTGTATTGGGAGCCGTATCGTGCCTGTTTCTAGCGTTAAGCCTTCCGTGGGAAGCCTGGTTGAGACTTATAAGCTGGCTGGCATTAGGGTTCAGCATCTATTTCTTTTATGGAATCAAACATAGCCATCAACGTGAGCGTCAAAAGGGACAGTAGCGTTTGAATCGGTTACCTTTTAATCTTTAGACCACAAAATGGCTGAATGTTAAGCCTAGCTTACCCAATTGGGGCGTGAGGACATCCATTCATCAACCACGCCTCTTATCCAGTCTTGTAGATTTGGAACCAGGTAGAATTGCGGTTCGAGGAGATTGTCATCCGGAGAGACTATTCCATCCTTTACAGCGGTTTCGGCCAGAATAGTTTGTGGATAAATTCGAATTCCCACGGTGAGTTTTAGGACTTCGAGATTCAAGGAATCGGCAAAGCGCAAACTTTCAAGGGTAGTTTCTTTGGTTTCGCCAGGGCCACCCAAAAGCAAAAATCCCATTCTCCTTATCCCATATTTTGCCAGCAGATCACATGTGTAACGAACATCATCATTGGTGAATTTCTTGTTCATTGAGTTCAGGATCAGTGTGGACCCGCTCTCAAATCCAATGGAAACTTCTTTGCATCCTGATTCGGCCATCAGGCGTACAAGCCCTTCACTGACTCTAGCAGGATACATTATACAGCGCCATGACGCGTTTAGGCCCTTCGAAATCATCTCACTGCACAGCGTTCCAGCATAAGAAGGGGGTAAATTGAAGGTGTTATCCACGAAATAAAATTGTGAAACCCCTATTTTGCGCCATTCATACAACCACTCTACAACTTTCTGAGGAGAGCGCTTTCGAAGAAGGCGTCCTTCGATTGAACCCGTCGAACAATAGGAACAATTCATTGGGCAACCTCGCCGGGTCTGAACAGGCAGCCAGAAATCATCTCCTTTTGAAACTGAATCGGCGAATGAACTAACATTGGGTAGCGGTAGATTGTCCAGGTCTTTCTCGAAATGTCGTGGCCCCGTTAGCCCCAGTCCGGGGAGGCACAGTCCAGGCGCGCCAACAAGCTCAGTGCCCCGTTTAAGTCGACTAATCAACTCGACAAACGCTGTTTCACCTTCGCCTTGAATCCCCATGTCTGCTTTCAGATATTCCAGGAGACTATCCGGATAAATACTGTAGCCCGCTCCACCTAGAACGACAGGCGCTTTAGTCACGGATCTACAGCACACCGCAATTTCTTTAGCCGTATCTAGGAAAAAGCCTTGGTCGGTCATTTTCTGGCTGTCAATATTTCGAACCGAC
>JARLHM010000159.1 GCA_031292235.1 Syntrophaceae bacterium
GCTGGTCCCGTCGTGCATCAAGCCAAAGCCAAACGATCACATTTGGGATTTCCGGCCCCAGTGGCAGGGAATCCTTACTTCCAGGGACCTTCGCCTATAATAACGAAGGTCAAGGCGCCCCAACCAAACCTATGTGCGGTTGCAGCCCCAGGTGTTGGTTGTTTATTGCCTATGCCACGGCCTGGGCAATGGCAGATCGGAGTACAGGGTATATACGCCCGTACAAGAGGCACTGTTCAATGGCCACGTTACTCTTGGGTATCGTTGGGAGGGTTCTACAACCAGAATTGTGACTTCAACGATAGCTTGGGTTTGCCGGCGCACTGGGTCATCCCCGAGGTAAACGCCAGGTATCAGTTCCGTCCCAATTGGGCTATCCAGTACTCAGCGTTAGGATTGGAAGAGCAAGGCAGCCAGTGGGTTCAAGACTTCTTTTACTTTGGTTGGTACCCGGGCTCAATGACTCCGCAACTCTTTAGTCCGGGACAGCAGGTTCAGAGCCGCTGGCAACATGATTACCAGAAAATAGGGCTTCTATACGACGCAATCAAAACCTGCAAAGGCGCCCTGAGCATATTTGGTGGATATATGCACGCTGACGATCGCATAGACGCCAGTTGCATTAACTGCGGAATTTGGCAGACCAGTTTCAATAAAAACATGGATGCTGTGGCCGCAGGCTTCGAATTCCAGAAGTGCCAAATAACCCAATGGAATGGAGGAACATTTTCCTGCGACGCTAAAGTAACAGCGATGTTTGTGGACGATGTTAACGGTTGGGACGTGCAGGTAGGCGGGAGATACACGATTCCAATGAACTGTGGACGATGGGGCTACATGAAGGGTGGCTACAGACTGATTGACCTAAAGCAAGGTCAGTACGACTACTGGCTAGAAACTGCGCTCGAAGGCGGTTACCTGGAAATGGGCTTCATTTTCTAGAAACTAATCTAAAGACTTCTGTTGGCCGATGAGTATAGGGAACCTCGATGACAAGATCCGGAGTTCCTGATGAGGAAAAAGCGAGTAAGTCCGGATCCCATCAGTTCGAGACGCGCAATTCTCTAGAATTCATCGGCCTTTCGGTTTTGTGAGCCCGGCCGTATTACGGCGTCTCCCAGCTCGACCCCACCGGTCGGGCTTCTTTTTTTTTGAGCCCGCCGCATTTTAAAAGATGATAATCTTAAAGGCAAAATCTTTTAAATCATAGCAGTCGAAGCTGTTAATAGTCAAATAAATTAGATCTACAAATGAGGCTTGGCCTAAAAAAATATCATCTCCGCGCAATCCTTAAAACAGGTTCTCATCGACCCGTTAGTATGCAATTTCTCCAAACAACGAATGGTTCAATCCACGCAATATCTTAACTTGCACGATAGCGCCCACCGGATAACCTGCATTATCATTAAAATTTACAATCTTGTTGGTTCGAGTCCGGCCATAAAGTTGGTTTTGGCGACCATGTCCCTCCAAAAGCACTTCCAGTACCGACCCTTCAAGTTGTTTATGATAACCTTGTGTAATTCTATCCTGGATTGTGTGGACTTCGGCGAGCCTTCCTTTTTTAACTTCCTCGGGAATCTGATCCGCCATGTGTTCCGCCTTGGTACCAGGTCGCGACGAAAATTTAAATGAGAAAATCTGGTCAAAACGAATTTGTTCGAGGGCCGTTAATGTCGATTTGAAATCGTCGTCCGATTCCCCGGGAAATCCGACTATGATATCAGTGGTAATTGAACATCCCGGAGCTTCGCTCCTCAATATATCGATTTTATCCAAATATTCTGAAAACGAGTAACCCCGTCTCATAGAACTCAAAATTCTGTCAGATCCACTCTGGAGAGGTAGGTGAACGTGTTCGCATACCTTGTCGAGCGAACCTAATGCCGTTGCAACTGACGCATCGAAGTCCCGTGGATGGGAAGTTGTAAATCTAATCCTGTCTAAACCAGGGATGCGTGAAAGTTCCTCCAACAATTCGGTGAAACGGTTGCCATTCCCCAAGTCTTTGCCGTAAGCGTTAACATTTTGTCCTAGAAGCGTAATCTCCTTCACGCCCTTAGAGCAAAGTTGCGGTACTTCTTCCAGAATTTCCCCCAGATTTCGGCTCTGCTCCCTACCCCTTGTGTAGGGTACCACACAATAGGCGCAGAAATTTGAACACCCCTGCATGATGGTTACATAAGAACATATTGGTCTCGGGCCGCGTTTCGGGGCAAGCATGTGAAGAGAACTGATGTCCTCGGAAAAGTCTACCCTGATGACGCGCTGACGGTCCTTTCTTATCTTTTCAACTAATTCAGGCAGTTCAGAGATATTGTGCGTTCCAAGCACCAGGTCCAAGTGATGGAATTTCTTAGAGAGTTCGTAATGTTGCTGTTGTGCGACGCAACCAGCTACAACTATGACCATGTCCGGATTTTTGAGCTTTGCGTTTTTGATCTTGCCTAGCGAGCTGTGAACCTTGTGCTCAGCTTTTTCCCGGATTGCGCATGTATTAATAATCACAACGTCTGCGTTGTCAGCCGAATCTCCAGATTCCATGCCAAGTTGTTCCATCAACTCGCACATCTTTTCAGAATCGTGCTCGTTCATCTGGCATCCGTACGTTTCTAAAAAATACTTCCCGGAAAGCGACATCATCATCCTTATCAGACTAAATCAAAAAAATTTAATTGGTGAACAGTCTTCTCAAAAATAACAAGCGCCCTGATATGAATCAAGGCGTCTGACCCAAATGAATCACACAATGTGTAAAATTAAAAAGAATTGATATTCTCAGATATAGTTCAATATCCAGATTATTGATGAAACCGTTTACCAAGTCTAAGAATCATAAAAATCTGTCTATTTCTTTTACAAGCTCTTTTACTGCCTGAGCTGATTTCTTGAAACCACTCATTTCATCAGGAGTCAGTTCAACTTCGACGACTTTCTCGACCCCAGATTCGCCAAGGATAGCGGGCACTCCCACGAATATACCCTTTTCTCCGTATTCACCATTCAGATAAGCCGCAACTGGCAGCAATCTTTTCTTATCGAAAAGAATCGAACGAGCCATTTGAACCGCTGAAGAAGCCGGCGCATAATACGCGCTGCCCGTCTTTAATAGACCAACTATCTCAGCGCCTCCCTGTCGAGTCCTCTGAACGATTTCCTCCAATCGCTCGGGCGAGATGAAGCGGTCGATGGGGACCCCGCCAACAAAACAGTAACGGGTTAACGGGACCATGGTATCCCCATGTCCGCCCAATACCAAGGCGTGAATATCCTCAACGGAGACACCAATTTCTTGCGCTATAAAACTTCTGAAACGAGCGGTATCCAGGACCCCTGCCATGCCCAGTATTTTCCGTGGATCAAAGCCAGTCTTTTTCCACGCCGTGTAAACCATGGCGTCCAAAGGATTGGAGACGACAATCAGAATAGCGTTGGGAGAATACTTTGCGGCCTTTTCAGCAACCTCTCCGACAATTCTTACATTTGTCGACAAAAGATCATCCCGGCTCATTCCAGGTTTCCTGGCGATTCCGGCAGTGATGATTATCACATCACTGTTCACCGTATCCTCGTAATTGTTCGTTCCTGTGACCTTAGTGTCTACGCCAAGAACCGGAGTCGCTTCATAGAGGTCGAGGCCTTTTCCTTGAGGAACTCCATCAAGGATATCGACTAAAACGATGTCGCCCAATTCCTGCGCTGAAGCGTATGCTGCGACGGAAGCCCCCACATTACCTGCGCCGACGACGGTCAACTTTTTTTTCGGCATTTCTTCTCCTCTTTTTAAACCGTGAATTATTATAGGCCTGAGTTTTGTACAAACGCTAATTAGTAAGTTTCATATTCCTCAATCTTCCATACTGTCAAGCTGGTACGAGGCCCAAAAAACAGAATGTCAATTTCATGGATCTAAAACAATCTTATTAAAACGAATCGTATATGGATCTATGAATACGGGGCGTAATGTCTCTTATCATTTGTGAGATTGCTCTGCGTCGGTTGGAAAGCGTTCCCTGAATTGAATCTGTCACTGTATAAGTGTAAGAAGCCGAGAAATCATTTTTCCACAACTGCTTTAATGTACCAGATTGTATTAGTGAACACCTGACCCGTAAAGTGCCCGAACGGGTCAACTCCTTCCCGTCGGCCCTATAAGCTGATGGCGTATCATCGTAAAAAGAGATTACAGTTTTAAGATTAACATCGCCATTATCTACAGTCGGTTTCAAGTTTGGGTCCAGGGCGAATTCACGACGCAGTTCGTTGGTCAACTCTGTCTCAACTCCAGTGATTACGGTGTTGTTAACAGCGCTTTCAATTAGTATTGTCTTGGCGTTTGCTGGAAAGACCGCAGGCTTGGACACCTCACCAAACTTGTAACCACACCCCCCCGCAAAAAGACAAATCATTAGAATGAGCAAAATTGACCGCTGCAAGCCGCGTTTACAAATTCTATTGAATAGCCCGTGAAAAGCAGCGTTCACAACTTAAGCTCTTTGATGATCTTACTCCAACGAAAGATCGGTCACGTCAAGAAGTCCGATTCGGCATCAATAATGTTAATCTGACTTCCCCTATAGTCAAAGCTGATAATTTTATCAGCTCACGACAATATTGACGAGTTTACCGGGCACCACCACCATTTTCCTGATCACGCGCCCTTCCAGGAAGCGCTGAACATTTGCTTCCGCCATTGTAGCCTGTTTGATTTCGTCTTCAGTCGCCAAAGCAGGAACACTGATCTCAGCGCGTTTTTTGCCGTTAACCTGAGCCACGATCGTTAATGTGTCCTCAGCAATCAGTTCAGGGTCATACACGGGCCATCCTCGTCGAGTCAACCCATTTTCGTTTCCGAGGGCTTCCCACAATTCTTCGGATATGTGAGGCACGAAAGGTGACATCAAAATGACCAATGAGTCTACTGCTTCTTTCATTGCTGCTCTGAGGTCGTTGTCCAGTGAAACATCTTCTACAGAGAACTTGGCAAGCTCATTCGACATCTCCATTATTGCCGCTATGGCGGTATTGAACCGGAAACGGTTGCTGATGTCCTCTGTAACCTTTTTTATGGTCTTGTGGGTCACACGTCTAATGGATCTGGCAAAGTTTGATTGATAAACAATCTTCTCGGGGGTTGTTAAGCCTTTATGTTGAAGCACAAGGCCCCAGATACGATTTAGAAATCTGTGAGCGCCATCTACACCTTCTGATGTCCATTCCAGGTCCCTTTCAGGAGGCGCCGCAAAAAGGCAGAATAATCTTACGGTGTCGGCCCCGTATTTGTCGATGAGCGACTCGGGGTCTACTACGTTACCTTTTGATTTTGACATCTTTGCGCCATCTTTAATCACCATGCCCTGCGTCAACAGGTTCTTAAACGGTTCACTCTCCTTCTTGATACCCAAATCTCTCAGCGCTTTTGTAAAAAATCTTGAGTAAAGCAGGTGCAGAATAGCGTGTTCAATTCCACCTATATACTGGTCTACCGGAGACCAGTATATGTCCTGCTCCGGGTCGAGCAGTCCCTTGTCGTAGCGTGGACATGTATATCTGTCGAAATACCATGAGGATTCAACAAAAGTATCCATTGTGTCAGTTTCTCGCCGAGCGTCAAAACCACATTTAGGGCAGTGTACGTTTACCCACCAGTCGAGGTCCGGTAGAGGCGACCGACCACTTTCAGGAAAATCAATATTTGTGGGCAGTTCAACCGGCAAGTCCGAGTCCGGAACTGGTATAGGTCCACATTGAGGGCAGTGTATAATGGGAATTGGAGCGCCCCAGTATCTCTGGCGGGAAATACCCCAATCTCTCAAACGGTAATTTATTGTAGGTCCACCGAGATTCATTGATTTCAGTTTTTCCGAAATGGCCTTTTTACCTGATACGTTGTCTATTCCGTTAAACTCTCCCGAATTTATAAGAGTTCCCTGGTCAACGTAAGCTTCAGTCATTGTTTTCGGGTCCAGAATACAGTCTGGCGGTTGGACTACCACGATAATGTCGAGTCCATATTTTCTCGCAAATTCAAAGTCTCTCTGATCATGCGCTGGAACGGCCATAACGGCCCCGGTCCCATATTCGTACAATACGAAATTGGCGCAATAAATCGGCATCCTTCGAGAAGTTACGGGATTAACGCAATATGCTCCGGTGAAGACACCTTCCTTTTCGGCGTCCTCACCAACACGGCTTTGCCAGTCTTGAGTCAAGCAACGATTCACAAATTCCTGAACAGCGTTTTCCTGTGGGGTCCCTTTAGACAGTGACAGACAAAGAGGATGTTCAGGCGCAAGGCTCATGAAAGTCGCGCCATAAACAGTATCCGGCCTTGTTGTGAAAACTTCAATCGATTCTTTGGAACCTTCGAGTCCAAACAGTATTCTTGCGCCTTCACTTCGGCCTATCCAATTCCTCTGCATTGTGAGGACGCGCTCCGGCCACCCCGGGAGACGATCGCACCAATCGAGTAGTTCATCGGCATATTGGGTGATCTTGAAGAACCATCCATCTTGCTCTCTCTGGATCACTGGTTTGCCGCATCTCCAACAGCAACCCGCCTCTACCTGCTCGTTGGCAAGCACCGTGGCGCACGGCCGGCAATAGTTTACGACGGATTTCTTTCTGTAAACTAGCCCCTTTTCCAACATTCTAATGAAAAGCCATTGCTCCCATTTGTAATAATCGGGATGGCATGTGGCGATTTCGCGGTCCCAGTCGTAAGACAGCCCCATGCGTTTCAACTGTCGGCGCATTTCGTTGATATTATTTATAGTCCAGGTCGCTGGATGGGACTTGTTTTTTATGGCTGCGTTTTCAGCAGGCATTCCGAATGCGTCCCACCCCATGGGGTGAAGGACATTGAAGCCGTTCATCATCTTGTAGCGGGCGACCACGTCACCGATGCAATAATTCCTGACATGGCCCATGTGAATCCTTCCGGATGGATACGGAAACATTTCCAACAAATAGTATTTTTCTTTAGAGGTGTCGAGTTCGACCTTAAAAACATTCTCGTTTGCCCAATGTTCCTGCCATTTCTTTTCGATTATCTCTGGATTGTATTTTTTTTCCATATTTCCTCCGAAACCAACCAAATGAACAATTAACCCTTTCTTCTAACATATCAAGAGGGGGGTCTTCAATCTCAGTTATTGCTTTAAAAAAATACACCGAAATCTCCCGCCAAATATTTTCATTAAAATCATTATAACACGGGCTCCCACGTTGGATCTCATTTTTCAGCTAGGTCAAACGATTAAAGACTGCTTGCTAAACCAGTAGCCGACCGTCTATTTCAGCTTCGGTATTTTGACTTGACTAGCCAGTTAGATCCGAATTAATGTGGGGCGTGGTTCTCAATACTCACACATGTTAGACAGAGGGAGAGTTATGACTCGGGAAGTTTCCGTGAGCCCTGAAGGCGAAGTTTTCTATCTTCCGAATGAAGACGATTATACCAATGAGTTTCTGCGTCTAAAGAACCTGGTGGATTGTCATAGGGGTCAAGGACGGGAAATAGTAGTAGTCATGGGCATCGGTTTTGTCGGGGCTGTCATGGCTGCGGTTGTCGCCGATTCAACGGATGGGTCGGGGAATCCTGGTAAATTTGTGATTGGCATGCAGCGACCCAGTGCAAGGAGCTTTTGGAAGATCCCGCTGATGAACCGCGGTATAGCTCCTGTCAAGTCAGAAGATCCGGAAGTTCCGGCTATGATCAAGAGATGCGTCTTAGAGAAAGGCACGCTCACTGCGTCTTTCACTTACAAAGC
>JARLHM010000160.1 GCA_031292235.1 Syntrophaceae bacterium
CGAGTCAGACAGCCCATAGGTGGCGATGTGGCGTTCTCTGGCGCCGTTACGCGTTCTTTTGTTGAATCCAACATATGGAACGAAGCCATAGCCCATTTTGGAATTGACGCTTGGATGACAACAAACGCCGTCAAAACCCATGGCTCAATAATTCAGTCTTTCATGGGGAGGCCAAAAGTTCACAAGAGCAGAGATATAGATTCGCAAATTGGTCTGATATTTGAAGACGTAGTCGGGACCATTTTTGAACTTATGCTCCATTATGACTCTTTTTGGAAAGATGTCAGGTGGAGCAGACCTACAGCGGTCTTCGGTTTTGGACTTGGCGATATAGAGGTGCCACCGCCAGTAGATGTAGACACGCATGCATTATGGAACAAATTTGTTTCAGGTGTTCGCGGGAAATGGGATATTTATTCCGCTGCGCTGGAAAGAGAAAATCTTAATAAACTTGAAGAGGTTATGGACATTCCGGCCATGGGATTTGAATTCCCGACCGGTCTATGGGCCAAACTTGTCTACGACTTTGCCGTCGCATACAAAGGGGCCTCTTTGGATAGAACGGAACTCATAAGGGGCCTCATTCCGTTACATTATGGAAAAACACTGTCGTTTGTGATTGAGACTGAGGCTATGAACAACCAACAGGTTGAAGAGTTTATTGAGGATCAGTGTCTTCAATTTGAAAAGACAAAGCCCTACTTGCTCGACCGTTGGGGTTAATTTCGATTCTCGCAACTTGAACACCTGTGACCAATATAGAATGTTTCCTGATCCTTTAAAGGAGCCTGACAGATGCCCAAGATTCTTATAGTCGACGATGAAGAAGGCATAAGAATGCTCTATTCAATGGAGCTTCAGGACGACGGTTATGATGTCATCACTTTGCCTGATGGAAATGGACTGATAGAGGTTATCGAAAAAGAATGTCCTGATTGTGTGATTATGGATATTAAAATGAAAGAATTCAACGGCCTGGACCTGCTCCAACAAATCAGAAAGCGTTATTACGACTTGCCGGTGATTCTGAATTCAGCATATTCAAGCTTCAAGGTTGACCTAAAAAGTGTGGCTGCAGACTACTATGTGGTTAAGAGTTCAGACTTGACTGAACTCAAAGAGAAATTAAAATTAGCTCTAGAAACCAAGATTCCTTGATCAACAAGACTTCACTATCCAATTAGTTACTGAGAATTTGACGTCTTTGTACGAACAGAATGAGAGTTAATTCTCATATGCTTCATATGCTTTGAATAGCAAGCTTTAGGCAGTAGTTGACCACAAATCTGTCCAGGCCTCCGACATGTTTTTGTGCCTACAATTACCGGCTTTTCGTTCTATCATTTGAAAAGCCTCAAAGAGGGGACTCATGATGGCAAATGGATTTGCGCCGGAAGGACCAATAAACTCGAATACTGAACCTGAAGGACCAAATGTTCTTTATTCTACCGATCCAGCGGATTTTCGCTACATGACCGTGAACGTGCCGTGTCAGTCGGCGTGCCCCGCCCTCACCAACATCCCGGCTTATATCCGAGCGCTTTATGAGAGCAAATTCGGGCTATCCTACGAAATCAATAGAATAGTTAATCTCTTCCCAGGAACTCTAGGTCGAATCTGCTCTAGACCATGTGAACTCAAATGCAGGCACGGTGAATCTGAATTGGGCAACCCGGTCAACATCTGTCACATCAAGCGGGCAGCAGCCGATTTCAGACCGCCCGGCCACACATACCTCAGTCCAAGATTCGCTCCATCCGGGAAAAGCGTTTGCATTGTGGGATCCGGCCCAGCCGGTCTAGCAGCGGCTCACGATCTTGCCATTCTGGGATTCGACGTCACCATTTATGAAGCGTGCCACGAACCTGGCGGTATGCTCAGATACGGTATCCCCGATTTCCGATTACCACGGGACATCCTTAGTGAGGAAATTCAGAATGTTTTGCGTCTTGGGATTTCTCTTAAGCTTGGGGTAAATGTTGGCGTCGATATCTCTCTTGAAACCCTCATGGCGGACTTCGGCGCCGTGCTCGTGGCTTCCGGCTGTTACGAATCCATGAAACTTGACGTTCCAGGTGAGAATCTAGCTGGGGTATATCCCGGTCTCGAGTACGTAATGGATGTTGCGGCAGGCTACAAAGAGTCAATCGGCAAGAAAGTGCTTGTAACCGGCGCAGGCTTTACTGCCTTTGACTGTTCCCGTCTCGCCCTCAGGCTGGGAGCTGAAGATGTCAGTATTTGCATACGGGGTTTTGAGGAAGACCTTCGGGTGACACACGACGAAATTCTTGAGGCTAAGCGAGAGGGAATCAAGATCAGATCTCTTTCGCTTTCAAAGCAAATTCTTGGATCAGGTAAGGTTGAAGGAATTGAATTCCAGAGGACGCGACCAATTGAAAGGACATCTGGAGGTCGCCGTCGCGTTCAACCGATTGAGGGAAGTGAATTCGTCGTTGAGGCTGATACGGTGATAGTCGCTATTGGACAGGCCCCCCGGCCGCTCAAGGGGGGTCCAGGGGAAAAGAATGATCGGGGCGTCCTATTGGCGGATAGAAAGACTTTTCAGTCTTCAACACCGGGCCTTTACGTCACTGGCGACTACCTTACAGGCCCGACCACAGTGATTGAAGCTATAGCGAGTGGAAGAAGGGCCGCTGAGCGGATAGCTCAAGATCTTACTGGACGAAAATTTAGAGAATGGGCTGTGCGGATTCAAGATTTCCGGATCACTGACAGGGATCGCTCCTGGGATGTGCTTCCGCGAATTGAAATGCCTACAGTACTGCCCGTTAAGGACCGTTTTCTAAATGAAGAAGTTGTCGAGGTTGAGTCGGGTTACTCCTCTGAACAGGCCCACGAAGAGTCAAAAAGGTGTTATTTGTGCTATCTGCATTACGAGATAGACGTCGCAAAGTGTATTTATTGCAGATATTGCATAGACAATGCCCCCAGAGACTGTATCAAGCTTGTCAAACAGGTCCTCCTGGATGAAACCGGCGCTGTTAAAGAGCTTGTCGAGACAACCAACTGGTTGGACGTAAACGCGGTAGTCATCGATAATTCAAGGTGCATCCGTTGCGGTGAGTGTGTAAGGGTTTGCCCGGTCGATTGTATTTCTGTCTCAAAGGTTGAATTGTTAGAGCGACCTTTAGTTCAGGAGAGCAAAGCATGAGCGTGAAGCGTTTCGTGATAATTGGAAACGGGCCGGCGGCCAATCATGCGGCTAAGGCTTTACGTGAGAAATCCTCTGAATCGAGAATCACTATATTTAGTAAAGATCCCTTTCGAAGTTATAGCGCGCATCTATTACCGGATTTTATCGCTGGGCTTATTAAAGAAGAAGATTTGTATAACAGGTCATATGCCCACTATAACGAAATGGACATGAACCTGCGTCTCGGACAACGTGTTGTCAGCGTAGATTTCTCAAAGCGTAATGTGATTCTCGACCACAAGGAAGTCGTGCAGTTCGATGGTCTTATAGTCGCCACGGGCGGAAAGCCTAGGATTCCTGAACAGTTCCAGTTGTTTCAGGACATCATGCTGACCCTTAAAACTCCGCTTGACGCCAGAATGTGGGTTGAGAAACTCCGCAATGTGGAGTCAGTGCTAATTATAGGCGGAGATTTGACCTCATTGAGCCTGACAAAAGCCCTGCTGAAACTTGATAAACGCGTAAAATTCATCCTCAACGAGGACTCATTCTGGCCAGTTCCCCTGAATGAAGAAATCTATCGAGCTGTAACTGACCGTCTGGAGCAACGTGGTGTTGAAATAGTCCATTGCCAGAGGATTAGACGGATTACACAATTGGAAGAAAATCTTCTGGAAGTAGAAACAGACCGTGAAATACTTGAAACAGGCGTGCTGGGGGCATTTTTCGGATTGGTTCCGGACGTTGGTTTTCTTGCCCGAACCGGGCTGGATATTGATCGCGGGATCCTCGTTGATGAGTTTTTGAAAACACGGTTCGCAAACGTTTACGCCGCAGGTGATTGCGCCCAGGTCTATCATCCGGCGTTAAGAGACTATTGGGTCTCTATTGGCCATGAAAACGCCACTGCTCTAGGTAGAATCGCCGCCTTGAACCTGGCGGGTTCACACTTCGAAGTTCGAGTAGAACCTGAAAACATTCTGGAGGTTGGTGGCGTTAAGGTAAACACATCATGGTGGACGGAGTTTTAAGATGCCCGAAGTGGATTTTACTGTTGAAGTCTGCGGAATGGCGGGTGACGGAACTATAGCCGCAGGCGGCCTGATTAATGAAGCAATGTCTCATGGAGGCTTTTCGGTCCTAGGATTTGACTCTTATCCGGCGGAAATCAGGGGTTTCGGTCGTTGCGTGACCAATTCACGGATCGGATCAAACGAAATCGTCGCGCTGGGCGAAAAAACTCATGCGCTAATTTCCTTAAATGATGAGCAATCAAGGTCTCGCACCCCTTCTTTGGCTGAACACTCCCTAGTATTTTTTGACAGCAACCCCCCAGCCTATGTGCCGGAAGATAGTTCTCTACTGTCGGTGCTACCGCCGGGCGCGCAAGTCTTTGGGATCCCGTTTGGCGCACTCGCTGTGGGCGCAAGTGGCGCCTCCCGCGGTCGTAACCTGACAGCCCTAGGTGGATTTGCGGCAGTTACCGGTGTTGACCCAAATCTTTTCCGTAAAGTGATCAGGGATAAGTTTAAGTCCAAGGGAGACAGGCTTGTAGATATTAACGTCAAAAGTTTTGACGCGGGCTATGAATACGCGTTGGAGAAATTTTCAGATCGCCTCAAGAAAATATTTTCCAAGATTGAAACAGGTCATGATCCTCAAAAGGTAATGCTTTCGGGAAATCAAGCCATAGGAATGGCGGCCATTGACGCAGGACTGAAATTGTATTTCGGATACCCAATTACACCGGCGACCCCCATTATGGAATATCTGGCCAAATACCTTCCGGAACACGGAGGGCAGGTTGTTCAAATGGAGGATGAAATATCATCAATAGGGGCGGTTT
The DNA here is from genome assembly GCA_031292235.1 of Syntrophaceae bacterium. GTDB lineage: Bacteria > Desulfobacterota > Desulfomonilia > Desulfomonilales > Desulfomonilaceae > CAJBEZ01. Next base: position 5,001 of record JARLHM010000160.1, read on the forward strand.
TGGGTAGTTTTTACGCTGGAGCGCGGTCCATGACGGCCACGAGCGGCCCTGGCTTCGCTTTAATGACCGAGTTGATCACACATGGGGTAATGGCCGAAATTCCAGCAGTCATCCTCGACGCTCAACGTGGCGGCCCCGCGACCGGACTACCAACTAAGACTGAACAATCCGACCTTCACGCTGCTGTATTCGGCGGGCCTGGAGATTCCGCCCGAATAGTGATAGCGCCAACTAATGTTGAAGAATGTTATCATTTTGTGATCAGGTCCTTCCAATTGGCGGAAAAATATCAAACCCCCGTCATTGTATTGACTGATTTCTTCCTCCACAATAGGGTTGAAAATCGTCCCCTGATTAGAGCCACGGAAGGGCAGGCGGCGAGTTGGAACGTTTTTCCAGATGAGGCTTTCAAGGATCATTACCAGCGCTATGCTGACACTCCTTCCGGGATCTCTCCCAGGGCCCTGCCCGGCATGCAAGGATTCAATTTCATTGCTACTGGTCTGGAGCATACGGAAAAAGGCTCCCCGGATTACTCCCCTGAGAATCATACAAAGATGTCCGAAAAGCGTCACAGGAAGCTCAGGTACTCTTTGAAAGACCTCGAGAAACCAGCGGAATTCTTTGCAAGCGACCACCTCGACGTTGGGGTCATCGGCTGGGGATCTACTTTTGGCTCAGTTCTAGAAGCCGTCGAGAAGTCTAGAAAAAACGGCTTCAAAGTTGGCGCCTTAAAAGTCACTTCCATATTTCCGTACCATTCAGAAACTATCGGGGCGTTTATGGCCAAATCAAAACGAGTCTTGGTTCCAGAACTCAATTACGAGGGCCAACTGGCGAATCTAATAGCTCATCTCGATTCCAAACCGGTGGAACGGTTAAACTTCGTTACAGGGACGCCAATTCCGCCATCTGCGATTCAAAATAGGATCGAAGAATTGCTGGAGGTAGAGGCCCAATGAAAACACCGGCCAGGGTATTGGCGGATCAAGTGAATCAAATCCAGAAATCCGGGAGGTTTTCGCCCAGATCAGCTTCGCTCCCCACTTGGTGCCCAGGTTGTGGATATTTTGGTATTCATCAAGGATTGAACGATTGCATATCGAGCTTGGAGATACCACTAACCCAAATAGTGACGGTATCCGGAATAGGTTGCGCAGGGCGATACCCTTTTTTTTCTAACACGTATGGTCTCCATACGGTCCACGGAAGGGCCCTACCTGCGGCTACCGGAGTCAAACTAGGCAACCCGAACCTTACAGTGTTCGCCGTTGGTGGTGATGGGGACGGTCTTGCTATCGGTGGAGGGCATTTGCCGCATATAGCTCGAAGAAATATCAACGTGAACTATTTACTTTTCGACAATTCAATTTATGGACTGACCAAAGGACAACCGTCTCCATCGTCGCCCATGGGGACCAAAACCAAGGCCAGCCCCTATGGTACCGTAGACAAGCCACTAAATGCGACGCTGATGGCATTGGCGTACGGAGCTTCATTTGTCGCAAGGCTCTTTGCCGGAGACCCCAAGGGTATTACGGAGGCCCTTATAGAAGGGGTCCGCAACCCCGGCTTTTCCATTTTTCACATCTACACGACCTGCGTCACTTTCGACAAAAACTTCAAGACCTGGGCACACCTTAAAGAATGGACTCATGCCCTTCCACAAGATTACGATCCCACTGATCTGGGCCGCGCGTTCAATGAAGTTCTGAAAGATGATTTCAGTCTTGGGGTCATTTTCAAACGGGACGCGTGATACAGGGTTTTCATCGTTCCAATTCATTCTGCCATTCTTGAGCGCTATTTATTGTTCAACTTTTTGTTTTTGTGAATTAAGGATGTTCTTTGAACGCGAAGGACACTTCGCGCTTATCACGCGTTTGCGAAACATATTTCCAATTAATCGCGCTTAAAAGCCCATTTTTTCTCGCGAACAAAATAGTTGACGCGAAATAACATCAAATAAACTAAAAATATTTTAGTGTTGGAACTAATAATTTCTTGACTAGCCGCGAATGTAGTGATAGGAGCCCTCAACGAGGGAATGAACGCTTCACGGACTGATCGCCGCGTGCTATGGAGTCTTGAATAGTGGTCTAGTCCAGATAGTGATTGTTTGATTTCCTCTTTCTCTGGATTTCTAAAAAAACAAAGTTTTTCGAACTTTTTGGGTTAAGTTAAAGGAGTTAGACATGCCTCAATGCTCGTCCCGCGCCCTCGCCGAGAATTTGCCGGAGACATCCGATTTTAACGGGAATTACAATTACTTGAAGAAACTGATTCAAGACCTGAGAGTTGAAAACAGTGATTCTCTTAAGAAAGAGCTATTTGGCGACACGGAACCGGTCAA
>JARLHM010000161.1 GCA_031292235.1 Syntrophaceae bacterium
AACATTATAATGGAAGCCCATTACCAATAATTTTACAGTTGGTGATGCCTGTACGATGACTAGCGAGCGAATTGGCTGAGTAGGAGAATTCCTGAAATCGGTCCGTTTAGTAACCATTCAGTTTCACGCGGCTGAGACCAAAGGTATCCATTGTTCTTGAATGAGGCATTCACAGAGCCAATCATAACGACGTTTATGGTGATCCGAGTTGGGTTTTTTAAGAGCCTGGGGTAGAAAACACAAGATTATATGAATCCATCTTCCCAGGTTTTTCCCCTTGCGGGTTTGTGATTGTCATTCCTGTTATCTGGCTGGATCTCTGCCATCCCTCCAAGGGAGTAGTGCCCGTTTCAGCTCAGACTTGGCCCGCAAGTGGGATGCAAATTACTGCTGCGTACAACCGAAGACCGTTCTTTTTCATAAAAATCTCGTTTGTCAATGAGTTGCTATTAACGTTGTTAGTGTCTGGATAGTTAGTGCTACCATTTGCTCAGATGCTCATCCAGCTCCTTCTCCGCTTCCTCTCGTTTGAGCCCGTATTTCTCTTGTAACTTACCAAGTAAATGATCTCGCCTCCCAGCAACGACTTCCAGATCGCTGTCCGTGAGTTTGCCCCACTTCTCTCTGAACTTGCCTTGCAGTTGCTTCCAATTTCCTTCAATCTGATCCCAGTTCATAGCTCCTCCTTGTTTCTTGCGGCGTTAATTCGCCGGGGTTTTCCGTTTTCCGGGTCGGAAACATTACCATCAGTGAAAGCGCTTCTTATGAACGACCCCTCTTGCCTCTGTTGATGACCAAGAGTTAGGTTCGCTAGAGTGCGCCTTCTGCCACTGCTCTATCATTACGTGCTGCGCCTTAGCCTGGACCTGGAGTATCGCGAATTGCCCGGCCAAACGTTGCTGAAGTTTTACCTGCTCCTGGGCCCGCGCCGCTTCCCTTTGCTGTTGCTGCAGAACACGAGTGGATTCCTTTAACTCTTGTTCCAGGATCACCGCTTCAGGAGTACCTTGGGCAGCCGGGGACAAGGGCAGAGCAAGATACCCAAGAGACAGGAACAGCGCGAGCGTCAATGATCGACTAACGAATTTCTTTGCTATTGATCCCATACCCTCTCTCCCTTCTAAACCGCATCTGAGAATTTAATTTCGTGCGGTTTACGGACCTAACTCCCTTGGACAAACCGTGGCGTTAGCCTGTCGAAACTTTTTCCAGAGGCGCAATTCGTTCCTGTGCGCCTCTTTCTATCAATAAGATTCGGCTGAGTAACCTTCGTAAGCACGGCGCCTCCCTGGTGATACTTTTGGAGATGGCCACAGCAACTGCGCTTGGTCCGGAGAACTCAAAAAACGTTTCAATTTATGCTAACGGAGATAGTATAACCCTTGCCCCATATGTAAGCATTTTACGTGCCAACTGTGCCAGACAGAACCATCTTCATGAAAAACCTTGGCTAATTAACCGGTTAGGTATAGTGTTAGGATTTCGTGTGAGTTACAAAGACTTGACAGAAGAAGCGGGACGAGGGAAATGTGCCCGACAAACGGACCGCAAAATTTCTGGTGTGTGTTTTATCAAGGGGTTACGAATTCGCCTAGTGTCTTAACGTTGTTCATTAGTATCATTCTTTCGTCTGATTTTCGCTCTCAATTCCGATCCGCTTGCCTCACAAAATCCGCTGTTTTAGTTGACGCTCAATTGCAACTGTCGCCGAACAGTTGTTGGACTGCGCTTAGTATTCCGTATGCGGCAAGAAGGTCAATTCTTCCAGATTGCCTGACAAAATCTTGAAATTTGTTCGTGTAATAATGATCGGCGCCAAGCAAGGTAGTCAGACAATCAAACGCTTGTAGCCTCCAGTGTCTGAACACGGTTGGATCAAAATCAGAGTTAAGAGCGAGGAGTGTGCCTGATTTTATCAAATCGTCGATTCGCTTTTCTGAACACATATTGTTGACCTCACTTATTAAAGAAATTGAGGGAAGTGACCGTAAGGAGGCTCGCGACGACACTCCCCCGTTCATTCCCCCCTCATACAGAGCCCCAGGGGCGGCCTCGGCTAACATAGGAAGCCGCGCAGCCCAAAAGGCATTTTCGATTTTTAAACAAAACAATTTCTTCAACCCCTCAGTTGCACGAAACGGTATGAGCGCTCGCTCGCGTTTCGCAACTCCCTGATATCACCAGGCTAATCATACCTCGCAAACGCAATTGCGAAGGTCGGATTGTTCATCATCAGCCAAGGTTCTTTGCCGCGAAATCCCAGTTAATCAGTTTATCCAGCACTGCGTTGACATAGTCCGCCCGTCGGTTCTGGTAATCCAAGTAATAGGCGTGTTCCCACACGTCGATGGTCAATAATGGTTTCATTCCAGTGGTCATCGGCACATCCGCATTGCCGGTCTTGACCACCTTGAGCTTCTCGCCATCCAGAACCAGCCACACCCAGCCGCTTCCGAACTGGGCCATTGCCGCAGTCGCCAACTCCTTCTTGCATGCATCCAAGGCGCCGAAGGAAGCCTCGATCTTTTGCTTCAACACTGCGGGTGGATCACCACCGCCCTTTGGCCTCAGACTGCGCCAGTAAAACGTGTGGTTCCATGTTTGCGCCGCATTATTGAAGATCGCTGTCTTGTCAGCTTTGCCGGATGTCTCGGTGATGATTTTCTCCAATGACAGGTCTACAAACTCTGTTCCCGCTACCAGCTTGTTCAGGTTATCTACATATCCCTTGTGATGCTTGCCGTAGTGGAAGCCAATCGTATTTGCGGAGATTACAGGGTCCAGAGCGTTGTCCGCGTAGGACAGGGCCGGTAGGACATGCGGAGATGCGCTTTCAATCTTGTCATTGCTCATCGTTTTGCCTTTCAATGCTCTATCAATTCTTCTTGTCTGATGGAATGGGTTCTTTTGTCTTTTCCTTGACCTTTTCCCCTGAAGACTTGGTCCCTTCGATTTTTTCGGGAGCCTTTCCCTTCATCTTTTCAGTCTGTTGTTGCTGAGGCGTTTGCTGTTTCTTCAGGTCTTGTTGTTGCTGAAGCTCTTCTCGCTGCATGTGTTGACGTCGCATCGGTTCGGCCTGCTCGTGTTGAAGACGCATGCGCTCACCTTGCTCTTGGTGACGGCGCAACTGTTGTGGGGCTGGCCCGGCACCCTTTGGACATTCCTTGGCCATTATTTTTTCTGCCTTTTTCATGGTTTTGAATGGCCCTGCAATGGTTTTTAGCGGTCCTGGAGCGGTCTCCGCCTCGATCACCTTGCACATGCCGTCCTTGTCCTTGACCACAAACCAATGTTTTTTCTCAGCCAGAGCAAGCCCGGCCATCAGAAAAAAAACTGTCGCAACAAACATTACCGACGAATTTTTAAACAATTGACGTTTCATGGTTCTCCCTCTTCGTTTGTGATTATTTTCAAGATATTCTCTCGCTCGCCAGACGCGGATCAAAATCAGAGTCAAGCACATATCAGCCCGCAGCTATCAAATCGTCCATTTGTTGTTAGACAGACATTGCTGACCCCTTTTTCTGAATCAGTTCGCGTGGCTGAATCTAAACACTCCCGGCCACAGATTGCTGCTGAGTTACGCCAGCCGCATAGGCCCCAAAATATCTATCGACTTTTTCCACCCATTCGGCCGCAGTGAAGTCAGGCCATGTTTTGCTCTCAAAACTGAGCGCTTTTTCCAAGGTCTGCTTATCAATGTCGAGCGACACTGTTCCCTTTTCACCTCCCGTCATCAAGGCGTCAAACGGAATCGGAATCAACACGTCACCTATTCCCAGGAAACCTCCGTGAGACAGAATGGCGTATTTTAGGCGTCCATCCGCTCCCACCATGAAATCCTGTATTGTGCCAAGTTTTTCCCTGTGGCGATTCTCCACGGTAGTTTTCAGCATCTCACTCACTCTCATAGGTACTTTAATTTCCATCATTTCCCCTTCTCCTTTTTCTCGCCTTTCTATAGGCGTTGCTGACATCTCTATGTCCGGGACGCCTGGACACCACCGGAGACGGTTGCAGTTGCGGTTGCTACACCTGGTCCACCGATCCAAAAAGCGGTTCGATTATCGATTGGTGATTCTTCTAACCCTTGCTCCATATGTAAGCATTTTACGTGCCAACTATGGTCAACGGCCCAGATGTTATATACAAGCCGTGTTATTAGTTATTTAGCTACAATGACGGGTGTGGAGGCGAGATGCCAGGGGTCGGCAAGAAAGGGGGTGAATGTCCTAATAACGGGCTACAAAATTCCTGATGTGTGTTTTATTAGGGGGTTAGGAATTCATCTAGCGTCTTAATGTCGGTCAATCATCTTGATCTGTAGTCTGGTTTTCGCTCAATTCCGATCCGCTTTGCTTGCAAAATCGGCTGCTGTCATTGACGATCAAGTGTAATTGTCGTCGAACGAGCTTTGGATCTATAACAGATAATGGGGCCAGGACAAGGAGTATCCTGGCCAGCGTGGTCACCATGCTGAGAAAGCGCAAGACTGATGTAGCCGATCAGATAAAAGAGGCCCTTGACCACTTAGCCCAAAATATGGATCTTGATCCATACAAGCTACTGTTCTCAATCCCAGACCCTTAAAGAACTCCAACCCGGATAACCATAAAGGAGGCTCTGTTCACCTCTTTGAACGGCCAATTTGAGAGTAATCAATACCTTCAGTCTCAGCTGCGCGAAACTGAGTGGTTACCCTTCTTTTTTTGTTTGACTTTACTTAACATGCCCAACTATTATAAAAATAAGGGAGGGTATACTTCTTTACAACCTGCTCGACATTACGTTGTAAATTGGGTGTGGCTTCCATTCTAAA
>JARLHM010000019.1 GCA_031292235.1 Syntrophaceae bacterium
CCGTGAAATTTTCAAACTCTGACGAATTCGAGTTGCACGTTCACAAATGTTTTGAAAAAATTTTTGACCTTTTGATGAAAACGGACTCAACCGTTAGAGAAATGGCTGAACATGAGGAGGAGTCCGGCGCTTGCGGTGTGATGTGTGACATGAGGGATTGGGTCGAAGAAATCATTTTGCACTGTCATCTCGCATGGCAGTATCATAGACTTTCAAAAGGTCCTATGAGTTCAAGCACTTGGGACCAAGTTGAACATCGGGAAAGAGAGGATGAATCCTAATTATTTTTGGAGGTGGGTTGAAACACCTGAGTAAAAATATTGAAACTCCATGGCCGTAATGGCATATTTCAACTGGACAAAAATATCTTTCAATATTTAAGGTGGGATCATGTTACCTCTGAACTCAGTTACACCCCTGACTTCTGCGATGGAAGACTACCTTGAAGTTATTTATCACCTTGAGCAGGAAAGTCGCATAGCCAGGGTTCGCGATATTGCCAAAAGACTTGGCGTAAAGATGTCTTCCGTAAGTTCCGCTCTCAAAATACTTGGCACTAGAGGGCTCATTCGATATGACCCCCATCAGTTCATAACCTTGACGGACAAGGGTATTTTGAGGGCCAAGGAAATTGTCCGAAAACATGAAATTCTGAAACGCTTTCTAGCGACCGTGTTACAGATTAACGATAACGTGGCCGAAGACAACGCGTGCAGAATAGAACACTACCTGGACCCTGAGGTTATTGACAAGCTTATAAGGTTTCTTGAATTCGTTCAGACCTGCCCTGTCGACCAGTCCAGATGGATGGAGATAAACGCAGAGTCCTGTCATGATTGCCTACTTTGTCTCGAAGAGGCCCGTAAGCGTATACAAGACAGAGCTATAGCTCAACAGGTCGCTTTAGAGGGAGGGATGACCCTGGCTGAAGCTGCCCCGGGAACCCGGGTGGTTGTTCAGCAAATTGAGGGACTTGGAGAGTTTCGAGAAAATCTGGGGAAGGAAGGATTGACTGAAGGCGTCACGGTCGAGATTGAATCAGTAAAAGGATCGTCTCGTGATTTAAATCTAAATATAAATGGTTACCACGTTACAATGAACAAAAATGACGCTTTGAGAATTTTTGTAAAGCCTGTCTAGCGTCACAGCATTGCCACGATTTGTCTAACAGTCTATTCCTAATAGAATAACCATCTCACAACGATACTTGCCACTAAAATAAGCGCCCCACCCAAAAGCAAATAGGGTCCAGCCTTTACCTCCTCAGAACGTTGCTCCGCATTGTGTCGACCCGTGCAACCGGCCTCGCAGTTTTCGCATCCATGTTCATGAATCATGACAGACAACCTTTTTAAAATAGTCTTGAATTTTAATATAACCATTTTAGTAGGAAATGTGAACTGAAGATTTGGTTATTCGATCCTGACCAGAACAGACTCGATTCTATTTTCTCATTTCGATAATATAATTTGATAACACTGCATTATGACCATATATAATTTTAATTATCCATTATAAACTAAATTAACAGACTATGTTATTGAAATAACTTTGTGATTATGTTATTGTTTATTGTATAGCAAATGAATTAATTTGTTCGGACATCGCTCCATGAGGAACTGAGCCTTTTCGTAACAATGGCGAGGACACCTTGTATGGCTTCAAATACGCTGGAAAACAAACAACTGTTCAAGAAAATTCCCGGAATCGAGTCTCATCCGACGAAGCTTGGTAGAACTGACTTCAAGGCTATTATTTGGTTCGCATGTTGTGTTTTCCTGCTGGTATGCCTCGTGTCATACGATCCCAAGGACCCTTCTTTCAATGTCGTCACTCCTCGTCCGTATACCCACAATCTTTGTGGGTTGATCGGCTCACACATAGCTGACGCGTTAGCCCAAGTTGTAGGTGTTTGTTCACTTTTCATTCCATTGTTCTTCCTCATGATGGCGGTCCGCTGTTTCAACCAGACTGTGGTGAAACCGGCGCGCTTCTGGGATTATATAAGTTTTATAGGCCTCACTCTGATCTTATGCGCATTAATAGATCGTTTCCCCAATTTGAAAATCTTGAATTTCTCTCCATTTCATCCGGGCGGTGCCGTAGGGAGTCTGGTAAATGCTGGTTTATTCAAGTTTTTTGGTCAGGTTGGAAGTCTCGTAATCAGCCTTACGGTCCTTTTGATAAGCACATTGGAATTGTCAAAGGGATCTTTGTTCAAATTGATTCAAATCTGCTTTCCTTCGGCTAAAGGTTTTCAGTTTATAAAATTTGTTATTAGGGACAAACTTAAATCTTTTGCGAATGCGATATTTGGCAAGAGTGTTTCATTCATACAGCGACGAAAACTTGAGAAACAGAAATTGACTGTCTCCTCAGTTGGTTCTGAGGATACCCTTGCTCCCGTCTTATTCGAACATGAGACGATTGAAAAGAGACCACTAGAAGTTTATGGGTGGGAAAGACTTTCTTTCTTACCATCGGACGATGTGCCGACAACTGTTGGAGATCAAATTTCCGAACCGCTTTTTGAAAATTCCGGTTCACAGGCCGCGGATTCCAAAAATCTAAGGATCACTGTAAGTAAAGCCGCTCCTGTTCCATGGAAATCTATTGAACTTCCTGAACCTTGTATCGAGTTCCCCACTGAAAAACAAACAGAAGAGTTCGCCGTAGACGATAAAGATGATTGGGAGCAACCTGAAGAGTTAAGTCAAAGCTTCAAAAAGGGGCCCCAGGAAGATAGCCCTGTCGGAGAATCTCTACCAGAAGCAAACTTAGGCAGATCCATCAAAGTTACCAAAAGAGCCGACGCTGATATCGCCCCGATTATTGATCAACAAAATTCTTATTCAGTTGAATCGGATTATCGTTTACCACCTGCAGACCTTTTGGATGTTCCCGAAATATCCAAGAGATTTGTGGATGAAAAATTACTGGAAACCAACGCTTCAATATTGGAACAGAAACTTGCAGATCTAGGCATTAAAGGACAGGTAGTTGAGATTCATCCTGGTCCGGTGATCACCATGTACGAGATAACACTTGCCCCCGGCATTCCACTGAGGCGGGTAATGAACACCGCGGATGATCTCGCAATGGCGTTGAAATCCGGCTCTACTAGAGTAGTAGCGCCTATTCCTGGTAAAGACACTGTTGGTATCGAAGTTCCAAATTTGTACAGAGAAATCGTTTATTTTAGGGAAATCATAGAATCGTCAGTGTTTAAATCATCTACATCCCCCCTCAAGATGGCCTTGGGAAAATGTATTGACGGTGAGCCATTTGCGTCAAGTCTAGCGAGAATGCCCCATCTGTTGATTGCCGGGGCTACCGGAACAGGAAAATCAGTCGGTCTCAATAGCCTCATCTGTTCGTGGTTGATGAGCTATTCACCCGATGAAGTCAAATTTATAATGGTTGATCCAAAGAAACTTGAACTCTCATATTATCAGGATATCCCTCACCTGATCTATCCGGTTGTAACTGACCCGGACAAGGTGCCCAAGGTGTTGAGTTGGGCTATCAGAGAAATGGAGAGACGTTACGATTTACTCAGCAAAACAGGCGCCAAAAATATTGAGGGTTACAATCAACAAATCCAGACCGGCTCAATATCCGCGCCTGAGGGGGAAGAAGCCCCGCAGAAGCTACCTTATCTGGTTATCATAGTTGATGAGCTTGCCGAATTAATGATGGTGGCCGCAAAGGATATAGAAATTTCCATAGCCCGGTTAGCCCAGATGGCAAGAGCGGCTGGCATTCATCTTATACTTGCTACCCAGCGCCCGTCTGTTGACGTTATTACGGGGATTATCAAAGCCAACTTCCCCGCCAGGATTTCATTCCAGGTCTCGGCAAAACCGGATTCCAGGACCATCATAGATACAGTTGGAGCTGAAAATCTTCTCGGAATGGGAGACATGCTCTTCTTGCCTCCCGGCACTTCAAAACTGTTAAGGCTTCATGGCGCTTTTGTCTCAGAAAATGAAATACGACGAATCGCAGACTTTACGAAGGCACAGCGTTCACCGGTCTATCTTACCGAGATATCCAACATTGTAAATGGGTCCGACGGCGTATCGAGCACAGGCGCCGATTCAATCGATGATGAAAAATACGATGAAGCTGTCGCGCTGGTCACACGAGTAGGTCACGCTTCTATTTCACTGATTCAGCGGCATATGCGAATAGGCTATAATCGCGCAGCCAGAATTATAGAAACAATGGAAGCTCAAAATTTGATTGGCCCATCTGACGGGACTAGTCGTCCGAGAGAGGTTTTGGCCTTATCCCTGGACCACATACCCGACAGGGAATAAATGATCATAGGACAATTTTCAGCAGTAGGTTTTAGAAGTAATTTAAGACGTGAACTGTTCTAGAAAATTTTCTTTCCCCCAGACTTTTTCCATCATTGCTCCAATTTCTTGCGGGTTATCCGATAAGCTTCCATTAACAAATGGAAATTGAAAAAATGGGATGCTTCCGATCATTCGTTTGATATCATCCGGAGTGTATTGCTCTTCCGGCCCCTTGTCCAGCTCGCATTTTGATAGAACTACGCCTAAAATATCGAAGTTTCTTCTCGTGAGGGCTTCGATACTAAGCATCGTGTGATTTATAGTTCCTAATTTTAAGCGCGCCACTAAAACAACTGGAAAACCCAATTCTTTCATAAGATCAACAAATGTCCGATTTTCCTCAATAGGCGCAAACAAACCTCCTGCGCCTTCCACGATTACAAGATCATGGGCTTCTGCGATTGCCCGGATGTGCTCAATAATGTCGGATATCCTTAGGCGAGTGGCCTGCAAAGCAGCCGCACGGTATGGCGACGCCGGCAGCGAAAAACGAAACGGCGTTACATCATCTAAACTTATACTTTCCTGAGAGGCGCGCCAAAGGAAATGTCCGTCTTCAGGAAACAACTCTCCATGGTTAAGCTTACAGCCCGTTTCTACCGGTTTTAGAGCAACACAGTCCACCCCTCTTTTACGCAACAGACTAGTCAAACCAGCCGTAATTACGCTTTTACCCACGCCTGTATCAGTACCTGTTACAAAGATGCCGTTCATAGCTCAGATTTGACAAATTTCCTTTATAGATTTCTCAGTAGCCTCGACAATTGTTTCAATTTCATTATCTTCAATACTCAATGGCGGCATTATAACCACCACATCGCCGAGAGGTCTCAAAATTACGCCGTAATTGCGCGCATTTCGAGTCACTTCAGCCCCTATTCGGAGTTCAGCGGGATAAGGTTTTCTCAGTGACTTGTTTTCGACAAGTTCTATACCAGTCATGAAACCGCATTGTCTTATGTCTCCAACGTGATCCAAATTGGCCAGTCGTTCTGAAAGGCAATTTCCCAGGAATTTTATTTTAGGGTCTAATAGTTCCAACACATGGTCGCGGTCGAAAATATCCAGGCACGCGATCGCTGCAGCGCACGCTAGGGAATTTCCAGTGTAGCTATGGCCATGAAAGAATGTTTTGTATTCCGTATGATTTCCCAGAAAAGCTTCAAAAATTTGATTACTCACCATTGTTGCGGCTAATGGTAAATAGCCACCGGTCAATCCCTTAGCGAGGCACATTAAATCAGGTTTCACATCCTCGTGTTCACATGCGAACATGGTCCCTGTTCTCCCGAAACCCGTCGCCACCTCGTCACAAATCATCAGGATCCCGTTTTCCCTGCAAATCGCTTCCAAACCTTTGAGAAAACCTTTGGGATGCACAATCATGCCGGCCGCGCCTTGTACGCATGGCTCGACTATGAGCGCAGCTATTTCCGACCCACGTTCTTCAGCGATTTCTCGGAAATTATTCAGGCAATTATCTTTAAGTTCATCGGTTGTTAACTCGGGATTCCGATACGGGAAAGGTGTGGGAATAACCAGAGTATGAAAAAGAAGTGGATGAAATATACTGTGAAAGAGGTCTATTGCGCCAAGGCTTACTGATCCGATGGTGTCCCCGTGATATGCCTGATCCAAACTTACAAAGAGCTTCTTACTCTCATGGCCTTTGTTTTTCCAGTATTGAAAAGCGATTTTCAGAGCGACTTCTACCGCTGTTGACCCGGAATCCGAGTAAAATACTTTCTTGAGATTGTCCGGGGTTATTCTAACTAGCCTTTCAGCCAGTTCTATTGAAGGCGTGGCCCCTAAACCAAGAAGTGTAGAATGAGCTAATTTATGAACTTGATTTATTATAGCTTCATCAATCTCTCTTTTCCTATGACCATGAATGTTGACCCACAGGGATGAAATACCGTCCAAATATCTTTTGCCATCAGTAGCATATAAGTAAACGCCTTCGCCCCGTTCGATAATAAGATTGTCGGATTCGAGCCAGTCCTTCATTTGTGTGAAAGGATGCCATATGTAGTTCTTGTCGAGATTAGTCAAGTCCCTCATATCTTCTCCTGTTAAGAACTACTTTCGCTACCGGAAAAAACCTTCTGGTCCAACCGAAAATCGCTCGTAAGATAAGAAATTAGACCTAAACTAATGCTCACAACCAAACTGAACAGGTGATAAACAGTAGCGAATGACACGGCTACTATTGCCCCTATTCCGAAAAGGGCCAAAGCGTAACGACCGGCCGCATGAAAAGTTCCAATAAATCCTGGGGCTGATGGGAGCGCCACACCTAACGCTATAAAAAGCTGAATTGTTACCGCCACCAGGAATGGGGCGTCTATAGAAAACGCCAGTAAAAATAGATACGTTGTCGAGGAGAATAATAACCATAAGACCACGGAATATAAGAAAATGATGAGGGCCTGTTTAGGGCTGGCCATAATGCCCAGGCCATCGATTAATTTCTCGAGCGCCCCTTCGATAAACTCTCCTGCTTTACGAGGTAATATTGAGAAGATTTTATTCAAAACGGAAAGAGCTTTGTCTTTTTTTATCAAGATTGTGAGCACAAGGACATAGCCCAAAACAAGACAAATTAACAAAAACATTCCCAGGAAAGAAAATCTTGGTGGAGCATCCGGTGTTTTTAGCAAAACGGCCCCTAACAATAACAGTAAACCAGACAGGTCAAAAAATCTTTCAACCATTACAGAGCCAAACACACTTGAAAATGAGGCGCCTCTCTGCTGGAGAAGATAGGGCCTGACAAGCTCTCCAAGTCTGGCGGGCAATATCATGTTGGCGGCCGCCCAGATATTAAGTAAATCCCAAAGAGATTTGACATTTAATGAACAGAATGGGCTTAGGATTACCCCAAATCTTATTGCCCGTACAAATTGACAGGAGATCGCCAATAAAAGGCATGGTAGCAGATACCATACCTTCATCTTCCTCACGCCATCTTCCAAATCAACGAGGGAAATATCACGAAAGGCAAGCCACAAAAAAAACAGGCCCAGCATGCCGCCAATTATTATTAGAGCATTACGTTTCGAATTCGAATTCGCTCTGTGCGTTTCAGCCATTCTTGATTCCCAGTTCTTCTTCAAAATAGGCTATCGTCGCCTTCAGTCCGTCTTCCAGTGGTATCTTAGGACCCCAGTTTAGGGACTTTTTAGCTAAGGATATATCGGGTCGTCTTCTTGTAGGATCGTCTTGAGGAAGGTCTTTGTAAACGATCTTGGATTTGTCCGTCCTAATCAACTTCAGTATGGTTTCCGCCAGTTCTTTAATAGTAACCTCGTGGGGGTTGCCTAAGTTGATTGGCCCCGGTTGTCCGCTTTCCATTAATTTGGTCAAACCATTGACCATATCACTAATGAAACAAAATGATCTAGTTTGAGAACCATCTCCGTAAATGGTGAGGTCTTCACCCTGAAGGGCTTGGCATATGAAATTGCTAACTACCCTGCCGTCGTTGGGTAACATTCTGGGACCATATGTGTTAAAAATTCTGGCTATTCCCACATTAGTATTATTGTAATCCCTGTATCCCACGGTTAAGGTTTCCGCTGCCCTTTTTCCTTCATCATAGCAGGCCCTGGGTCCCACGGGATTCACGTTTCCATGATAACTTTCAGTTTGAGGATGGACTTCCGGGTCCCCATAGACTTCGGAAGTAGAAGCCAGGAGAAATCTCGCCTTGATTCTTTTCGCAAGACCCAACAAATTAAGAGTTCCGATTACAGATGTTTTAAGGGTTTTTATTGGATTGTTCTGATAATGAACAGGCGAAGCAGGGCAGGCCAAGTGATAAATTTCGTCCGCTTCCAGCAGTATTGGAACCACTACATCATGTCTGATAAATTCAAAATTGGGGTGGTTCCTAAACGGCTCTATATTTTTCTTGCTACCAGTAAACATGTTGTCAAGACACAGGACACAATGTCCTTTGCTCAAAAGGCTTTCTATCAGATGGCTCCCAATAAAACCGGCTCCACCACTAACAACTATTGTTTTCATGCCTTACTCCAAAATCTGGGGCGAAAAGTTTTCGGAAACACTGGAATCAGGTTTGTTTAATTGAAATAGCATTTTCTGGCGTTTATGACAAAGACTATTAACATGTGCGCCACGCAAGTGGTTTTGAGATTGGCCAATAGCCATTTTGGGAAATATAGTTCGAGTATTCTAAGAAAATTGTGAGGGCCCCTCAGTTTCTTATAGACATAGTCAAGATTTTAATCCTGTATTAACCGATTTTTTGTCAAAGTTGTCTTGACAACATTTTATATGAGGGTTAAACATAAGTTTGACGAGGCTAACAAAAATAGTCTAGTCGGATAGTATGTGATACGATGACTGCGGAGAATTTAATAATGAGCCCTACGGTATCTCAAATAAAATGCCTGAATTGTGTTTCTCTAGTAGATCATAAGTGCCTCGTGGAGAAAACGGTTAAATTGTCAAATTACAAGCCTGGGCAGAGAGGTAAGATCGTCGAGATTTGTGGTGATCCAGATTTCAGACTCCGGTTGATGGAGATGGGCTTTATTAGAGGAACAGAAATTCAAGTGGTCAAATACGCTCCCCTTAATGACCCGATGGAATTTGTAGTTAAGGGTTATCATATTACCCTGCGCAAGAAACAGGCTGCCCACATTTTGATGGATGAGCCCGAACTGGCGGCATAAGGACTCATAAATGAAAAAGAAGATTACTGTGGCCCTTGCAGGAAACCCCAACGCAGGTAAAACAACCATATTCAACGCGCTGACCGGGGCCAGGCAACATGTTGGAAACTGGCCTGGTGTGACGGTGGAAAAGAAGGAAGGGACACTAAAGCATAATGGACGGGAGATCCATATAGTAGATTTACCCGGCACTTATTCGTTAACCGCCTTTTCTCTGGAAGAAATTATTGCTCGCAATTTCATAGTAGATTCAGCGCCCGACCTTGTTGTCAATGTGGTTGACGCATCCAATCTCGAAAGAAATTTGTATCTTTCCGTTCAATTGATGGAAATGGGGTGCAAACTGGTATTGGCCTTTAATATGATTGATGTGGCCAGGGGACGGGGAATCGCAATAGATGAAGCCCATTTCTCGAATTTAATCGGCGTCCCTATAATACCGACCAATGGAAAGAAGGGGGCTGGCCTGGAGTCTTTGCTGGAAGCGATAGTCTCGGAAGTTGACAAGCCTCAACCATCAGAAGACCTGACCAGGTTGACCTATGGTTCTGAAGTTGAGGATGAATTGCTCAAGATCCAAAACCTTCTATTGCAATCCGGTTTTTCGTCCGAAGGAATCAATACACGTTGGGTTTCCGCAAAATTGATTGAGGGCGACACGGAAATCGTTAAGAAAATCGGCAGTCTCGAGCACAGACCAAAAATACTCGAACAAGTCGCTAAAAGCCGATCCCATTTGACTAATATTTTTGGCGATAGTCCTGAAATTGTCCTTGCTGACGCCCGGTACGGATTTATATCCGGAGCGATTAAACAGACAGTCCAGATTGAAAGAACCGACAGAGTTAATCTAAGCGAATCGATCGATAAAATCCTTACAAACCGTTTGTTAGGACCATTGATTTTATTGCTTGTTCTCTATTGTGTTTACATTTTTACTTTTAACGGAAGCGCTCCTCTGGTTAAATATTTCGATTCCTTTTTTTCCTGGCTGGGGGATATCGTTTCCAAAATTCTTCCTGAAGGTCTTCTCAAATCATTAATAGTTAGCGGTATGATCAAGGGCGTGGGTGGAGTATTAGGTTTTACGCCGTTAATAGCTTTCATGTTTTTCGCAATCGCAATATTGGAAGACACAGGATATATGGCTCGTATCGCTTTTATGCTTGATCGAGTCTTACGTGGGTTTGGGTTGCATGGGGCTTCGATGCTGGCTCTTATGGTAGCAGGAGGAATTGCCGGTGGTTGTGCTGTTCCCGGCATTATGGCCACCCGCACCATGAAAGAACCCAAAGAACGGCTGGTCACGATACTTGTCGCGCCTCTAATGAATTGTGGAGCAAAACTGCCAGTGTACGCTCTGTTAATCGGGGCTTTTTTCCCTGGCGACCGAGCGTCAATCATGTTCTTACTCACAATAATATCATGGATAATGGTTCTTCTAGCGGGCAGGGCAATTCGTTCAACTGTTCTCTCCGGACCATCCGCCCCTTTCGTACTCGAGTTGCCGCCATACCGGGTCCCAACATTCCAAGGACTTGTCATACATACGTGGGAACGCACGTGGATGTATTTAAAAAAAGCCGGCACAGTTATATTGGCTGTGTCCATACTAATATGGGTGTTAATGACGTTTCCCGGGCCTTCCCCCGAACAAAAGGCGTTCTTTGAAGAGAAACAGGACAAATTGACGTCCAATTTCCTCAATGATCCGGCGGTAGGTCTAGTCTTAAAGAATCAACAAGACCTTAAAAGTTTTGAAGATTTGCAATCTGCCGAGGGTAAAGACTCTCTACAAATCGCTGCGCCATTGGCTTCAAAATACACTCAGTATAAAGAGGACAAATTACGACTCGAAAATGATGAACAAAGCTTAAAATTAAAAAACACAGTAGCTGGAAGGATAGGGACATATTTAGTATGGGTCTTTAAACCGATTGGATTTGATTGGAAAACCAATGTAGCTCTCTTGGGAGGCTTTGCCGCCAAAGAAGTTGTGGTTTCAACTTTAGGAACAGCTTATAGCATGGGTTCCGTTGAACGTGAACAATACCCATCTCTTTCGGAACAGCTCAAACATGAACCCGGTTGGAATCCTTTGATGGCTTTCACGTTGATAATGTTCGTTATGTTATATGCCCCTTGTGTAGTCACATTGGTTGTCATCAAGAGAGAAACCGGGAAGTGGCGATGGATGTTATTTGCTATGGTTTATACCACTGTATTGGCATATTTCGTGGCATTCATTGTTAAAACCACGGGTACTCTGCTCGGGATCGGGCTCACTTAGCAATCAGCCCAAGAGGAACAGAAAATGTTGCAGGACGTTATTGTAGGATTGATTGTATTGTTGGCTGCGGTTTTTGTAATCTATAGGCTTGTGAGAAATTTCACGTCAAATTCTTCTAAAAAGCCAGGTTGTTCATGTGATTGCGTGGGGTGTTGTTCAGACAAGGAAAATTGCTCCGCAATTCCTGATTTAAAGCATGCTACGCCCAATTGCCAGCATGGCCATTTGAATTGAACGCAATAATAAAAACAAGTCTTCAATTTGGTGAGGACTTAAATCCCAACATTGCTCAACCCGGGAATCCTATTCAACGTCAGGTTTTACTCTTTCTTGCTATAGTTCTCGCTTCCTCAGGAATAGTAGGTGGAACAGGCTCGCCGGAGATCTTTTCCACCGCGCCAAAGCGAGGGGGGCAAGCTTCAAAACAAGTTCCGCACTTTATGCATTTCTCCTGATCAATTACATGGATCCGGTTCTTGCCACCTTCAATAGCCTCTGCAGGGCATTTCTTAAGACAAATCGAACAGGCCTGGCACTTGGTCGGGTCGATATAGTACGATACCACTTCACGAAATAACTTTTCTATCTCGTCATGCGTGAAAAGTCCGTCGTATTCTTCCGGGGTTTTGAGTCGTGACGCTAGCTTGTCCTGGTTCACCATCTTAATATAGGGGACTAACTTCGTAATTTCTGCAGTTTTCAACTTTACTTCATTTTGGTCCAGTCCTTCGCTTTCACCCAGTGGTCCCAACTTTTTCACCTGCTTGACAAAACCATTAACGGCTTCGACAAAAAGGTTGGCTTCAGCGCCGGACATAAATTCGATCTTCAATCTCTCCGGATTCAGCTTTATGTGCTCCATTATTCTTTTGGCCAATAGTACCATATTGAGCGCATGATAGTTGCCATGAGTAACATAATTGCATTCGTTCAAATGACAGCCACCAATAAACACTCCATCCACTCCGTTTGAGAAGGCCCTGAGTACAAAGCCCAAGTCGACTCGACCGGAACACATGACGCGAATAAGTCTCATTTCCGTTGTATATTGTAGTCTGGAAACTCCAGCTAAATCGGCTGCGCCGTAAGCTCACCAATGGCACACAAACCCTAAGACCTTTGGTTTGAATTTAAGTCCTGCGCTCATACGTTCTCACCTCCTAATTGGTAATTGCAGCTTTATTCATTAGTATGTTTCTACAAATATCCAACAGCAGCATCTAGTGGCTGTATGACCTCTTCCTGTGGAAACGCCGCATCAATTTCGCTCAAAAGCTCTTCATCGGTAAAGTGCTTCAGTTGTATAGCCCCTGTCGGACACTTTGTGGTGCAGAGACCATCTCCTTTACAGAGGATAGGATTAACCGTCGCCTTCTTCGCTTTTTTTGTATCGCGAAGTTCCAAGACACCATAAGTACAGGCGGAGACACATGCCCCGCATCCTATGCACTTACTCTCATCCACCTGGGCCACAGAGCCGGAAGCTACGACGGTATCTCGTGACAGAAGCGTTAAAACACGTCCTGCAGCTCCATAAGCCTGGTTGATGGTTTCCTGTATAAATTTGGGATAATGAGCCAGTCCACAAAGATAAACGCCATCTGTGCCAAACTCGACAGGCCTTAATTTGACATGGGCTTCTTTGAAGAAGCCATCAGGGCTCAAAGTTACCTTGAATAACCCGGCGACATCCTTTGTCGCCGCCGAGGGAATGACAGCGGCAGCCAAAGCAATGATATCGGCATCCAGTATCAGCTTCTTCCCTAAAACAAAATCGGTCACAGTAACCTTGAGAACGGACCGACCCTCGTCCGATTCGCCCGCTTCCACCTGAGGTTTATCCTGCGGCTCATAGCGGATGAACTTTATGTCCTTGTTTGAAGCCTCCCGGTAATAATCCTCATTGAACCCGTAGGTTCTCATGTCCCGGAAGAGGATGTAAATGTCCATTTCTGGATTTATCTCTTTGAGTTTCAACGCGTTCTTTACAGACTGACTGCAACATACCCGACTGCAGTAATTTCTTTCTTCATTCCTGCAGCCTACGCATTGGATCATCACGAGACTTTGCGCATTGATTATCTTTTCGTCTCCTTTGATGATCCGCTCCTCTAACTCAAGGTGGGTCGTTACCCTGTCATCTTCTCCATAAAGGTATTCAACGGGCGTATATAGATCAGCGCCTATGGCAAGAACCGCCGCGCCGTGTTTTATCTGTGTGAATCCTATTTCAGACTTCACCGAAGTCTCGAAATTCCCGACATAACCTTTAGCATCCGTAATTATCGCATCATGATAGACATGTATTAACCTGTGTTGATACACCTTTGCTATGAGATCGCGCAGGTAATTCTGAACATCCAGTCCATCCAACGTGAAATGAATCTTTCGCGCTATCCCTCCAAGCTCCATAGTTTTTTCCACCAAGTGCACTTCATGCCCCTGGTTGGCAATGGAAAGAGCGCAATTCATGCCGGCTATGCCTCCACCGACCACCAGAGCGGCCTTGTCGACAGGAAGGTCAAATTCCTGTAACGGCTCCAACCGGGAAGCTCGAGCTACCGACATCCGGATTATATCCTTTGCCTTCTGCGTCGCTTCTTCTTTTTCTTTCGAGTGGACCCAGGAGTTGTGCTCCCTGATATTAGCCATTTCCAGGTAATATTGATTAATACCCGCCTCCCGAACCGTGTCCCGGAAGAGCGGCTCAAGGGTCCTGGGGCTGCATGCGGCGACAATCACTCGATTGAGACCCTTTTCCTTAGTCATGTCAGTTATTTCTTTGGCGGAGTTCGTAGCGCATGAAAATAGCTGTTCCTGAGCATGAACAACATTCGGTAGCGTTTTGCAATACTCGACTGTTTCAGGAACATTGACTATCCTTCCGATGTTGGCCCCACAATGACATACAAAGACCCCTATCTTTGGCTCCTCTTCGGAGACATCCCTTTCAGGCGGATATATTCTTTCTTTAGCAAGATTTCCTCGCCTGTAGTCAAGAAGTTCACCGATTTGGGAGCCCGCTCCGCTGGCGCTGAAGACCGACTCGGGGATATCGACCGGACCCTGGAAGCCTCCGCTTACAAAAATCCCGGATCTGTTCGTGGACATGGGATTGACAGGGTTGATCATACAAAAATCATGAGAATTGAGTTCTATGCCGAATTTGTTGGCAATCGACTTCACGTCAGCCGGAGGATTCAATCCAACAGACAATACCACCATGTCGAACTCTTCTTCTTTTACACCTTCGTCGTTTGTAGAATATCGGACCGCAATATTTTTGGTTTCTGGATCCTCTCTCACTATTGATGTATAGCTTCTGATAAATCGAACCCCTGGAAGTTGCTCCGTCCTTTCGTAGAAGCGCTCAAAATCCTTCCCATAGGCCCGAATATCGTTGTGGAATATCGTACACTCCGCCTCCATATCGTGATCTTTTGTCACAATCACCTGTTTTTGGGTATATGTGCAGCATACGGCTGAACAATAGCTGTTTTCGCCCGGAGTAACCCGTCTCGAACCGATGCATTGAATCCACGCTATTTTTTGGGGATGCTTCATGTCGGAAGAGCGCAGTATCTCACCTTGGTAAGGCCCCGTGGAACACAAAAGCCGCTCATAGTCCATACTGGTTACGATGTTCGCAAACTCTCCATAGTGATACTCCTTCTTCACCTTTGGATCAAAAGGCTCAAGACCGGCGGAAAGAATGATAGCCCCCACCTGGATTTCTTTTTTCTCCAACGTCTGATTCAAATCTATTGCGTTATTCTTGCACACTCCTTCGCAAATTCGACATTTCTTCTCCTTGAGGTAAAGACAGCTTTCATCAATGTATGTAATGAGGGGAATCGCCTGAGCGAAATATACATGGACCGCTTTATTCATCGATATTTCCTGATTATATTGGTCAGGATATTTCGCTGGGCAATATTCTACACAGGTAGTACAACCTGTGCATTTATCCTCAAGGATATACCTGGGCTTTTTAGTCAGGCTTACCTTGAAGGCGCCCGCTTCTCCTTCTACACTGTTTACTTCAGTATAGGTGAGGACCTCTATATTGGGATGCCGGCCGACCTCGACCAGCTTTGGAGCGAGTATTCACATGCTACAGTCATTGGTCGGAAAGGTCTTGTCCAGCTGCGCCATGTGGCCACCAATACTTGGCGATTTTTCAACCAGGTAGACCTTAAACCCGGCCGTGGCAAGATCAAGAGAGGCTTGAATGCCGCTGATTCCTCCGCCAACAACCATTACGTCTCCGAAATTATTGTCTCGAAAACTCTTGCACATCTGTTCTCCAAGTTGTTCTTGTTCCACTTTCTATAACCTCATCAGGGTATTTCGGTTCCCTAAATCAATTCCTGGATGATCTCAGTGATGTCCTTCACTTCGATCTTTTCAGCAGCATCCATGGTTATCCTGCTGTCCTCAAGCATGGTAATGCAATAGGGGCAGGAAGTAGCCAGCACGTCGGCTCCGAGACCAAGGGCCTGTTCTATCCTGAGATCAGAGAATCTCTCACCCTTTTGGGTTTCCATCCAAACCCTGCCGCCTCCGCCTCCGCAGCAGAGACTATCTGAGCGGGACTCAACCATCTCGTTGAACTCTAAACCCGGTATCTTCTTTAAGACCCCTCGCGGCTCATCATATATGCCGTTATGTCGACCCAGGTAACAAGGGTCGTGATACGTTACTTTCTTCCGATAATCCTTCTTGAGCTGAAGCCTTCCCTCGTTCATCAACTCGAACAGGTACTGGGAGATATGAACTACCTCAAAGTTCACCCTGAATTCCGGATACTCGTTCTTGAAGGTATGGTAGCAATGAGGGGAAGAAACAAGGATTTTCTTGACCCCATTATCGATAAAGGTTTTGATGTTTTCTTTGGCCAGACGCTTGAATAATTCCTCATCGCCCGCCTTGCGGATGCTCTCTCCACAGCAATTCTCCTTGGGTCCAAGTATACCAAAGTCTACCCCTGCCGAGTTGAGAATATTGGCTGTGGCTCTAGCCACCTTTTTCAATCTTGGGTCATAGCTGAGATAGCAACCGGGAAAATAGAGAATTTCCATCCCTTCGGTGAACGGTTTTACAGAAAGACCTTCCGCCCAAGCCGCCCTCTTTTCTCGATCTTCACCGAATGGGTTTCCTTGACCGACGAGCCCTGCGCTTATGGTGCGGATAGTCTTTACAGGAGCCGGGAAAACCCCATATTCCGTGGCAATCCTACGTAAGGCTACTCCGGATTCTATCTGTTTTACGTCCCTGGGGCATTGCTGAGGACATCTTCCGCAGGTCGTACAAAGCCAGATATCTTCACTTTCAATGTCGGTCAAACCAAACGTCGCTTCCCGGACCAGCTTACGCATACTGAAAGTTCTGACCCTGTTCCACGGACAAACCGCATCACATAATCCGCATTGGAAGCATCTTTTGAATGCTTCTCCGCCGCTCGCTTTGATGACATCGATGATCTCTTTATAGGGGGTTACAGTTTCCACTGTTTTCCTTCCTCTTCTTTCGACCTAATGTTTCAGCCCTTCTTTGACGCTGACATCCGGGAAACAGTATCCATGATCTTCTCCAAGCCATACTTGTCGATCATGGATTCCAGTCCTATCTCTACGTCCTCCAGCTTCACTTCTTCTTCTACTTCCTCTTCCCTTTCTTCGTAAGTCAGGGCCTCGGCCAAGCACACCTGAACACACAGGGGCTTTTCCTGTGGCGGATCGTCTTCACACATGTCGCATTTGAGAGGGAGACCAGAATCGGGTTCCTTGAAAACATCCCTGGACGGGCAGGAAGCCCTGCAGAAATCGCACTCGGTATATTCCTTTCCGTCAATCACATATTTGGCTCTGCCCATACATTCTGCTTTAGCATGCTCACCGGCGTATACGGGAAGATATACGTCTCTCAGTGGATCACGAATCAGCCGAATACGAGACCTGGCCGGATTATTGCTGCTGTACTTCGGCGTAGCATGGAACGCGGAGCAGGCGACCTCACATGCCCTGCAACCATTGCATTTTTCAACATCGATTTTAATTGTTTTTATAATTTTCTTTTTTCTCTCACCCATGACGGTTACCACCACTTCACTTTATTTCTTCTCTGTTTTCAGCGAAGTCTCCTTGGAGGGAGTGCCCTCGTTATCCGTCAAAATGCCTCTCCGTAGGAAGTCTTCAGCAATGTAATCCAAGGCCAACTCATGTAAATTCTCTTTCGTGGGAATGCCCTCGTTATTCCATCCCTTGAATTTGTAATACGCATCCAGGAGCTTTTCTTCGAGTTCGGGAAACCTCTTCTTCCAATGATTTTCAGGTGGCCTCTCATCGGCTCTCCTCAACCCTCTTCTTACATTAACCGCCCTAACCAGAGTTCGGTTCCTCCTGTATACTTGCTTGAGTCCGGCTTCATCCATATCGATCCCGGTCGCGGATGAGATAAGAACCGGGTAATTGTGTATATGATATGGGGGCTTCAGAGGAAATGACGACAAACCGGCGCACATCCCGAGGGCGTCGTCGATGTAGTGCATCATCTCTTGCCAATCCACAATGTCAACGGACATGTCAACGGTTGGGTAATATGGATTTGAGCGCTCTCCGCGAAATTCCCAGTCCAGAAGGTATTGTTTAAATTTTTCATCAGGAACCTGGATCCAATCCTTTACAAAGTCTTCCCTCGCTTCCATGGTAGGAAAAGGCGCCTGGGGGAACTGCCCTTCAATTTGGGTAATATTTATCTTTTCGCCGGTACAGTACATAAGGTAATAGACGGGATTGAGCATTCCCAGCTTGAGAGGGAGCTGCTCATGTTTCTTGATGTTATTATGGGCATACGCTTCCGCTCCCTTGCCGATCTGTTGGGCCGCCCAATAGGTGCCGTTGGCCAGAATATCTCCTATACCTTCTCGCCGAACAATCCTGTCTAGCAACCAGTAAAATTTCCCTTCGTTGTCGGATGGGCATCCGGCAAAGTCCTCGTCAGTCAAAATGCCGGCTTCTTTAAGCTCAACGGCGAAGGCCATCACTTGCGGGGTTGAGAATCCGTCCACTCCATACTCCGTAGCACGCTGAGCGATTCTGAAACCGAAATCCAGGTCTGAAAAGGCCGCCATGGTATAGGTAAGTTTGGAGAAGCATTTCATCATGTAGGTTGAAATTCCCGGGACCGAAATGGTTGCCCCGCATTTCATCGGACAATTGTAGCAGCTTATCAGCCGCGTCCGCACATTTTCTTGAGTCTCCCTCCACTTCTCCTCGATTTCCTTGTTCCAAAAGTCTCTTTTTCTTTCGCGGGCGTTTCCCCACATGAAATTCTGGGTATGCCACTCCTCGTCAACGAGTTTCATCTCTTGCGGAGACCCAAGCCCGGCCAGAATGGGCATTACCCCTGGAACCGGTTTTTGTTCTCGGGCTCTTATATATTGCAGCACTTCGTTGCAAAGCTTCATAAATTCAGCCGGTCGGGCAATATTGACGTCCTTTGTTCCGCGAACAGCGATCGCCTTTAGCCCTTTGTCTCCCATAACGGCGCCTACTCCGAGCCGGCTGGCGCTGGATCTGCCGTGCTCGATGGAGGCCATATAGACCCTGTTTTCACCGGCCAGACCGATAGCGGCCACCTGGGCATTCGGCTCCTTCAACTCCTGTCGAACAAACTCTGCTGTTTCAACCCCGCCTTTGCCCTTCAAATGAGAGGCGTCACGGATTTCCACTTTGTCATTGTTTATCCACAAATAGACCAGATTGGGGGACTTGCCGCGAAGGATCACTTTATCGTAACCCGCATACTTCAATTCCGGCCCCCAGAATCCCCCCATCATTGAATATCCCATTAACAAAGTCTGAGGAGAATAGGTGGTTACAATGGTACGATTAGCGCCGGTAGCAGGGGTGCCGCACAGAAGACCGGTGGAGAATATGAGTAGATTATCAGGGGAAAAGGGATCGGTTTCAGGGGGAACCCTGTCCCATAATATCTTGGCGTTGGTACCTAGCCCCCCGAGATGAAGTTCCGTCAATCTTGGGTCAGTTGCCACCCTCTCAACGCTTCCTCGTGTCAGATCGATTTCCAGATTAAACCCTGTCTCTGCGTACCTCATCTTGTTTACCTCTTACGGTCCTGCCTTTGCTGAAAAGCCTCGGAGCCCCAACAGGACAACAGGACCCATTATACATGCGTCTGGGCTCTGAAAGTTATGTTGACAGTGACTTGGCAACATGCTTGATACGAATATAACTTATATACAAACCATGTCAAGACTTTTGCCTTTTAGCTTTTATCAAAAAACATTTCTAGTTGATTAGTAGTAGCTTTTGTCTTGAACCTACAACAGAATGCCGACAATTCTTGAAACAAATAGTGTGATATTCGCAGCGCCGTCCAATATCATTGGATCAACGACTAAATAACAGCGGATTGTTGATAACACATCACAATCCCACTCGTTACACACAACGAGCGCAAGACAGTTCTTGACTCTCCGTCATATGGGTGGTATTCGGTTGTTAACCAAGATATAGTGATCATTTTATCCGATGCCCGGAGTTTGCATATGGATTATACCGAATCGTCTGCAAG
>JARLHM010000162.1 GCA_031292235.1 Syntrophaceae bacterium
AGCCTGGGCAGCGTCAAGCTAACCGGTTATCTTTCGTGTAAATCATCCGGATTCACAGCAACCCACGAGAAATTTCTGGGAGATCTAGTCATAAAAATTGTGGAGCACTTCCTGCCCCTTTTTGTCGGCACATACAGCGCCGCGCCTTACAGGCTTGGTTTCTCGGATTTTCATCCCGAAAAGGTCCTCGGATTCTTGCCGCATGAACTTGATTATACCCATTTGAGAATGATTTGGCGGCGTTGGAAGAAAAAGGCCAAACTTAGAATTTTCGGCCAACCGGTCACCCCTTTTGGAGTTGATCCTATCGATAAAGCGCTAACTGCTCTGTTTCGAGTAAAAGGAGACTTTGTCCCTGATTTTCGGCTTATAGACTACATGGTCTCAGTCATGAGCACTAATGAGAGTCCGGCATTGGACGGAAAACTCGGCAATACTGATAGGCTTAAGAAAGATCTCTCAGACCTTGGCGCTTTCGACGAGAAAATGGCCCCATATTTTCTATATCGTTTACGAGAATTTTCGAAACTGGGCTTCTCCGGCTTTGAGGGGCGACATTACAGTCTATTTCAAATTATGGGGACTGACATGACCAGCGCTGTTAATCTCCAGGTTCTCATCACAGCCATGGCCGTCAAACTTGCGCTTCTTGGTAAAGTCTCACATCACGACATCCCTGACGATCCTTTTATCGAAAGTGAGCGCCGACAAATCTTTTTCGGCTCTGCAATCGGTATCCCAACTTTTTATGTGCTAAAAGACACTTCGAACGTCTTCATGAAAAGAATTTTGGACCACACGCGAGGATTGCGTCAAAGTCGACGATATCCAGGTTACCTCCGAGTCTACAATCAAGAGTACCTCATAGGGCTTACCAGGCTAATTCAGGCGGAAGCGTCGGACCTTATTGAAATGTTCGATCTCAAAGAATTGCTTAACGACTTAGGTAGAAGGATTCAAAACCCCCAAGAATTTTCCGCCACCGGGCGATTTACCAAGGCTATTTTGGACATTGTCGGAGCCAATTCGCCAATAAATGTGGACGCGGACGCATTTAATCTGTCAGCCGAGACTTACTACCGCTCGGAGCTAAAAAGAAGCCACATAGTTGAGGGCCTCAATTTTCTCCATGAGGACCTTTGTTTATTGGACCGGAGCCGGGAGATCCTGAATAGAAATTATCCCGAGGCGGTAAATTATGCTGTGAAAGATCGCGAAACGTGGAAGTTTCTGGAAGATGTTAGCGACGATGTGCTGAATGAAGAAATTTCTTTGGACGCCACAAGGAAACTTATCGACCTTATTATCATTACCATTCGTCACGATGAAGAAGAAGCTGCCAAAACACTTAGGAGAACTCAGGTTCATGAGAATGATACACCACCAATTTGTGGAAAGAGAGACTGGGAAGATCAAAAGGGAAGAGCTTATTGGGGATAAAGCCATACATTTTCTTTATTCGTCCGCAAGAGAGAAAGCCCCTTTTCTTTTCAGGGCGGTCACAAGCGCTCGATTTTCAAGCGAGCTTCTTGCGTTTCTCAAATTTGATATGGGAGTCTTGTTGCCCTCGAGACAGTCGTTAGAGGCTTTTGGAATAAATTTTGTCGAATGTCTTCACCCCGAAGAATTCACCACAATGCGACGTGTCTTTGAACGGCAAATCCGTTACTGGGAATGCCGACCTATGTTAGAAGATCCCGCCACAGTTGTTTCTCCAGCAGATTCCAGAGTCATTGTGGGATCTTTGAATGACACTTCGACCCTATTTCTAAAGGAGAAATTCTTTGATTTCGCAGAACTCTTGGGAACGGACAAATATCAATGGCTCGATGCCTTCCGAAATGGCGATTTCGCTGTCTTCAGATTAACCCCGGAAAAATATCATTATAATCATACTCCAGTTTCAGGGGAAGTGGTGGATTTATACGAAGTTTCAGGAAGTTATCACTCTTGCAATCCATCCGCTACAATCAATGTTGTGACACCATTTTCAAAAAACAAGCGTGTTGTAACCATAGTTAATTCCGATGTTCCAGGTGGAACAGGAGTGGGGCTTGTCGCAATGGTCGAGGTTGTCGCCCTGATGATTGGGGACGTGGTTCAGGCCTATTCTTCAACCCAATACAACGATCCAAAAACGATCTCTCCCGGCATGTTCTTAAAAAAAGGCGCCCCAAAAAGTCTTTACCGGCCGGGTAGCAGCACTGATTTAATAATATTTCAACCCGGTAGAGTCGAATTCTCAGATGATCTCGTCAGGAATCGCTCTCTTTCAAACGTTCAGAGCCGATTTTCGGAAGGTTTTGGCAAACCGCTGGTAGAAACGGACGTAAGAGTCAGGTCTAGTATCGGCAAAGCAATTTGAGAGTTATCCCGATTCGTAAATCTTCAACTACCATATCCAAAGATGAACAATTCTGAACGGAGTAATGTGAATGTACGATGAAATTTTCGTCTTAAGTTTAGGCGTCGCTTTCATTTTACTGTTTGCTTGGGCGTTTAAGGCGCTACCGCAAGAAAACTGGCAAATTTTAGCGACTGTGCCCTTGGCTAAAGAAGGAGTTCAAAATTGGAAGGGCCTCAATTTTACCTACTATGGCATTTTCATAGCCCTGGCCACTGTAACTGGAGTATTCATTCTTTTGGTTCTTACGTCGGCGATTCATGTGCCAATTACGTTAACATTCCTTCTTGTGGGGTCTATCCTCGTAATTGGGTTAGCAGCGTCAAAAGCCGTCGCATTACGGGTGGAAAATAAACCGTATACTTTTACCATCGCAGGGGCATGTTTTGCCGGGGTTTTTACAGTTCCTCCGATTGTTTTTATTCTTGATCATTTCATTATTGCCGAGCCAAATCATCTCCCAGTGATTCCAATTTTGGCTTCTTTTGCCATTGCTTACGCGATTGGCGAAGGGTTAGGCCGATTGGCCTGTATTAGCTTTGGGTGCTGTTACGGAAAGCCCCTGTCTGAGTGTCACCCGACTGTTCGGCGTTTTTTCCGTAAACACGGATTTGTATTCACCGGAAAACTGAAAAAGATCGCCTACGAAAGTGGGCTGGATGGAAAACATGTTGTGCCTGTCCAGGCTGTCACCGCTCTTTTGTACGTTACTGTTGGTTTAGTCGCTACTTTGTTTTTTCTGAAAGGCCACAGTTCCATCTCTCTCCTGCTAACCATATTCGTGACTCAATCTTGGCGAGTTTTATCGGAGACCTTGAGGGCGGATTATAGAGGCCTTGGGAATTTCACAGCGTATCAGATTATGGCTTTAGTCTCAATAGCTTATGTCTTGCTGGTGGTCTATCTGCTTGGTGGCGCAGTCGCTCCTGATGCAAACCTGGCAACGGGGTTGGCTTCCTTGTGGGACCCTACTGTCATCCTTTTTCTTCAATGCGTGGGGCTGGTGACTTTTCTTTATACCGGCCGGAGCATGGTTACAGCAGCAACCATCTCTTTTCATATTGTTAGGGACAGGATTTGATGATACCGTAAATCCGGCTGAAACTGTGCTGTCAGAGTGTTCCCGGCCATGATCATTTTGAGGCGCCATGGCCATGGCGGACTATCTCTCCGGTGATCATGTAAATAACGTCTTCTGCTATATTTGTCGAATGGTCAGCAATCCGTTCCAGGTGCCTTGAGACCAGGAACAATTGTGTCAAGGCATGGCGTCTGTTCAACTCCACGTTGACTCTGTCTTCAAAGTTTCGGTGCAATTTATGCTTCATCATGTCAACCTCGTCATCATCGGCCAAGACCTCGAAAGCCACATCCTCATCCTCGTTCACGAATGATTTTATGGCCTTTTTCAACATATTTTCGACTCTCTGAGCCATGAAATAATATTCACCCGGAATGTCCAGATGGCTTTCGGACGCGAGAATAACAGCCGCCTGAGCTATGTTGACGGCCAGATCGCCTATGCGCTCAAGCTGGTTGATTATCTTCAAAGCTCCGGTTATCAATCTCAAATCCAGAGCTACAGGCTGATGTAGGGCAAGAATTTCCAGGCAAGTTTCTTCGATCTCTATTTCAATTCGATCAATCTCCCTGTCACCTTCAATAACCGAAGCGGCAAGTTCCTTATCCCTGGATTTAATAGCTGTTATAGCTGACATGAAGCTTTCTTGTACTGTTACTGCCAATGAAATGAGATTTCCTTTCAGTAATTCACTTTTCCGACGAAGTCTCATGCGAGGGACTCTGTTCATGGCCATCTCCTTGAAATATTGCAATTGCAAGGAACAAAAAACCGGTTTTGCAGTCAGGATTTTAAAAGGCGCCTAAACAGCTCCAATATATGTTATCCAAAGCGGCCTGTTACGTACTCCATGGTTTGTTTGACCTTAGGATTCGTAAATATTGCCGTAGTTTCGCCATACTCAATCAATTTGCCCAAATACATAAAAGCTGTATTGTCGGAAACTCTTGCCGCTTGCTGCATATTGTGCGTAACAATTATTATGGAGTATGATCCCTTAAGTTCGTCAATAAGGTCTTCGATTTTGGCTGTCGCCACAGGATCAAGAGCTGAACAGGGCTCGTCCATAAGCAGAACTTCCGGTTCCCCGACTATCGCCCTTGCTATACATAGCCTCTGTTGCTGGCCACCGGACAATCCCAAGGCATTCTCATTGAGCCGGTCCTTAACCTCATCCCATAGAGCGCCATTCTTCAAGGCCTGAACCACGGCTTCATCCAGAATTTTTCTGTCCCTTAAACCATCGACCCGTAAAGGGTATGCGACATTTTCCCAAATCGACATGGGAAAAGGGTTCGGTTTTTGAAAAACCATTCCCATAGTTTTTCTAAGAGCTATCACATCCACGCTTGGGCCGTAAATATCCTCATCGTCAAGAATGATTTTCCCAGTGATTGTCAACCCGTCAATAAGGTCATTCATTCGATTGATGGACCGCAAGAGAGTAGATTTTCCACAACCTGAAGGTCCAATAAGGGCAGTCACGAGGCCTCTTTCTACCGTCATGCTGATGTCAAATAGGGCCTGACTTTTGACGTACCACAAATTAAAGTTCTGAATGGCCAGTAAATTGCCCTGTAAACCCCTCCTTTCATGATAAACGGATGAATCAGTTGTCTGATATCTGGAAGTCATCGGGATCTCCTAGAAATGCCCTGTGAAAAACTTTCGTTTCAAACGATTTCTGACGATTATCGAAACTGCGTTCATTACGAAGATCAAAGTGATCAGCAATAACGTCGTCACATAAACCATTGGGATGGCCGCTTCAGAATTACGTGATTGAAATGCAAGATCGAAAATATGAAATCCAAGGTGCATAAAGCTCCGTTCCAGATGAATGTAAGGAGGAAACTGGTCTATTGGTAACTCAGGGGCCATCTTCACCACTCCTACCAGCATTAACGGAGCAACTTCGCCGGCCCCTCTGGCCATCGCCAAAATCAGACCAGTCATTATACCCGGCATCGCCCGCGGCAATACAATGCGTCTTATTGTTTGCCACTTTGAGGCTCCACATGCCAGAGATCCCTCTCTCATGGATTGGGGGACAGCGGCCAGCGCCTCTTCAGTAGCGACGATCACGACTGGCACTGTTAGCAACGCCAGAGTTAGTGAAGCCCAAAGTAGACCACCAGTCCCGAATGTAGGATTAGGAAACCTTTCTGGATAGAAAATTTGATCTATGCTCCCACCAAGGACATAGGCAAAAAAGCCAAGGCCGAAAACTCCATAGACTATAGAAGGAACCCCGGCAAGATTATTAACACACACTCGTATTAGCGAGACCAACTTTCCCTGTTTGGCGTACTCTCTCAAATAGAGGGCGGCCACTACGCCGAAGGGGGCTACAATCAACGCCATGAGGATAGTCATGCAAAAAGTACCGAATATCGCTGGAAGCACACCACCTTCCGTATTGGCTTCCCGTGGTTCTTGAGTCAAGAATTCCAACCACCTGGAGAAATAAACGGAAAGTTTTGCGCCAAACGAAAGCCTGTTTGCTGGGTAGAGCCTTACAATGTCGGACAATTTCATAACCTTTTCCTTGTTCCCGACATCTGACATTGTGATGGTATATTTGGAGTCTATCTGTCTAAGGGCTTCAGCTTCATTCGACAATTCACGATATTCCACTTCCAGCTTATCTTCGCTGGCTTTGAATTTCTTTGCGGCAATCGAGTAAGCGGCACTGTTTGCTCCCTCCTCTAATTCAACCTTTTTGAGAGCCAGCCTGTTTCTTTCAAGATAATGGTTTACCGTTGAGATTTCATCATGTTCTATTCTCTGAATTCTTTGGCGACGACTTTTCCCTTCTTTTTCCGCTTTTCGCAACTGCTCTGATGAAGGGTCGGGTTCATTAATTAGGGCTCCATTGAGGTTCAGTGATTTAACTCTTCCGATAAAAGGTCCCCATTCCATTCTTTCGACATACACTATGTCCAGAGGTTCGGAAACCTTATCTATTTCATAAGCTGGAACCCACTTGTAGTCCTCGTTATAGAGATCGAAGTTACCGGTCTTGTAAAGATACCTTCTCAGGTAACCGTTATTGGCATTGAGTTCTTTCTTCGCCAATTCAGGCAATGTAGCAATTTTGTCCGGTTCGGGTTTATATATTTCGGATCTGACCAACTCTCCGGCCACTGTCGATCCATTGCTCAAATTTACTACTTCAATTCGATTTGGATAGAATGTTAATAGTCCATTATAAAGAATTAGGGTTACAAAACCTGTTATCATGATCAAACCGATAACCAGGGTCCCGCCCAATATCCAGAGAAATGGTTCACCTCGAGCTTTGAAGTCACAGTTTCTGCGACGCTTAACATTTTCAACGCTAGTCTGTTCTGTTTCGTTTTTCATGTGACAAACCCTAGAGTTTCAAAGCTCTCTTACGAAAGCGCTGACGAACAAGTTCCGCAAGCGTATTTATCACGAATGTCATGGCAAATAGGACCAGGCCGGTGAGGAAGAGGGTTCGATATAGAGTCCCGTCCTTGGGCGCCTCAGGGAGTTCCACTGCAATGTTAGCCGACAACGCCCTCAGGCCGCTAAATATGTTAAGATCAATAACGGGAGTATTACCTGTCGCCATCACGACAATCATTGTCTCGCCAACCGCCCGTCCCATTCCGATCATAATAGCTGAGAAAACTCCACTTATAGCGGTAGGCAAAACAACCCACATCGCGGTTTGCCACGGCGTCGCCCCGCAACCCAGACTGGCGGAACGGAGTTGGTCCGGAACTGCGCTCAACGCGTCTTCAGCAAGCGTATAGATGATTGGTATAACCGCAAAACCCATTGCAAAGCCAACGACAAGGGTGTTTCGTTGAATATAGGTCCCTACAATCGATCCCCTAGGATCCACCCCAAATAAAGCGAGTAACATAGAGAAAACATAGGACAAAGCCACTGCCACCAAAGCAAGTATCAGCCAGCGGGCAAAATCTAGAATGGCCCCGTAAGGCGCCTTAAACGTCTTAACCCGGCTATTGAACGAGGGGCCAATAGTCCTTGAATTCAAGTAGGTTAAAAACGCCGCTACCACTGGTAGGGCCATCAGGAATAGAAAGGGAACGCTACTGCCCTGATTACCGCTCAGCCACGACTTGAGATTGCCATTGAAAAAGAGTTTTTCGAACACAGGTCCCAGAAAATATGCTCCGGTCACACCACAAGATACCGATATGCTCATGAGAATCAGTTTTGGAAGACCATCAAGTTTAAGGCTAGCCCGAACTGGAAGCAATTGCCAAAAGTAGGCGGATATGACCAAGCATAATGGCATTACTATAAACGCCAGCAATACAGCGGCTATCCATGATTCGACAACTGGAGCCAGGACCAGTGCGGCTACAAATCCAAGGACCACAGAAGGTAAAGAAGCCATGACCTCCATAACGGGTTTGATTTTTCCACGAACATGATTTGGAAGAAATTCGGATGTATAGATGGCTGCCAGAAGCGCAAGGGGCGCTGCAAATAGCAAAGAATAGAAAGTCGCCTTGAGTGTTCCAAAAATTAGGGGAACAAGAGAAAGTTTTGGTTCAAACGCGTCAGTAGCCCCAGTAGACTGCCAAGTATAGGAAGGACCGGGATATCCCTCGTACCAAACCTTTCCAAACAATGTCTTCCACGAAATTTCCGGGTGTGGTATGGAGAGCCTCCAGAAGCCCGCTTTTCCGTCATGGCCAATGGCCAGTAGTCCATCCAATCGAGGCGAAAGCGCAATTATACCTGCGTTGAACTTCTCCTTCCTTCCACCAAGTTCGATGAGCGTTTTTTGACTAATGCCGTGTCGCAACCAGATTGCGCCGTTAGAGTCCAATGTGGCAAATGTCTTTCCATTCTGACTCGGACTGAATCCAGTTACACCCGAAGGCTGAGGCTGAAATTCCCTGGTCGGGACCAATGTCATGCCGTCAGTGGAATTAGCCCCATCTCTCTTCAGCAGAAAGTAGATCGTCAGGTCTCCTCCGGAATCACCCACAACTATGGATCGGGCCCCCAACAATGTACTGAAGACTGTAAGCTCACGCCCGGATGGGGTTACCTTGAGGGTTTCGGCCAGTTGAGGCTTGTTCTCGTTGTGGACGTCATACCTGAATACGCGCCCAGCACGATCAGCAAGAATGATATTGTCGCCGGTATCATCAATAATGGCGAATCTAAAATTGACCTTTTCTTTTGGAATGGGCAAAGCGATCTTATTGACTCGGGTAGTGCGGCTCCGTGTGAGCATATTGGTCTTTGTCTCTGTGGTAAGAAAATGGGCGGCTCCCGACGCGTCGGCCACTGCAAGGTAACTTTTGGGCCGATCACCGAAATCAACCAAACGATAGTCCAATGCTACGATTGGACTATCTGTTTCAGACACTTTTATTTCCGTGGCAAGTTTTGTCTCCACATATACTTTTCGCAATCCCTTTCCCGGGATCTTTGAAAAAATCGTGCTTGGACCGGAGCTGTCTCGGGCGTCCAATTCCTTTAAATCTTTTGGCGCCTGTTCGGGTGTGAGGATCTCATTTTTGAAATCTATCGAGCCCAGCCTGACGGTCCCATCGGAAAATCCGAAAGCAAGATGGTCATTATCAATTGTTTTTCCAACGGCAGTAAGCTCTTTTCCGCTAAAATCGAATGAGAGACTTTCCAGAGGGACTCCGGTCTTCGTGTGCCATATGTAAACCTCGCCGTTCTTTGAAACAGCAGCGGCTAGGGTGTCGTGCTCGTCTATAGTAAGACCTACGACGTCTTCAGATTTCAGAGGCGCCTTGTATTCATGGATCGAAAGAACTTTTCCACCTCCAAACAGTGGGAGGACTTCATAGACTAGATAAATCGTCATGCCCATAACAGCGGCAATGACCAATGCGCCGCCTACCGTTATAGTCTTGTCCGCCAACCTGTCAGCGAAAAGAACCCAAGGGCTGGTCTTTTTTCGGCCTTCCACGCCAAATCTTCGCATCGTGGTATCCTTTGAATTTAGCGACTCGCTATTTAGAAGTGTTTCACTTTTTCATAGATTACTCTAAAAACAAACGTGAGGAATAGCGACGCTCTTGGCGCGCTCCACTCCTCACGAATATTAATCCAGTCGATAATTTAAAGTCTATTTCAATCCGACTTTACCGAGATCTTCATCAGCCAGAGCCTTTGAAACAGGATAAAAACCATCTTTGATGACTATCATCTGACCTTGTTTAGAAAAAACATATCTCAAGAATTGAGCCATTAACGGATTTAGCGGTTCATTGGGTTTCTTATTAAAATATATGTATAGGAATCTTGCCAACGGATAATTTCCATCATATGCGTTTGCAGCGTTCGCTTCATAACCCTTGGCCCCTTCTTTGGCCGCGAGAGGAACAATTCGAACATCTGGTGTCTTATAGCCAACTCCTGAATATCCTATCGCATATTTGTCGTTAGCCACGCCTTGAACTACAGCGGAAGACCCGGGTTGCTCTTTCACTGTATCCTTATAATCGCCGTGGAACAGCGCGATTTCTTTGAAATAAGCGTAAGTTCCACTTGCGGAATTGCGACCGTAAATTGAAATAGGCTTATCGGACCATTCTCCAGTCAAGCCAACATCACCCCATGTCTTGATGTTCTTGACGCCGCTTTTGCGCGTTTTTGAAAATATACCGTCAAGCTGCTGCAAAGAAAGGCTCCTGATCGGATTGTCTTTGTTTACAAATACTGCGAGAGAATCTACAGCGACTCTTACAACTGAAGGTTTATAGCCAAATTTCTTCTCAAAATCAGTGATTTCTTTGGATTTCATCTCCCGGGACATAGGACCAAATTGCGCTGCGCCTTCTATAAGAGCAGGCGGAGCTGTCGAAGACCCCTTGCCTTCGATGGAAATTTTTACCCCAGGATATGTGGCCCTAAACCCTTCCGCCCAATAGGTCATCAGATTGTTCAAAGTATCTGAACCAACTGATTTGAGGCTACCAGACACCCCGCTGATCTTTTGATATGAAGGCAAAGCTGGGTCAAGATCCATGGCAGAAGCCACCGGCGCTATAGCCAATAAACATAACATGACAATTGAGAAAATTCGAGAGAACACTTGAATCCTCCGTTCTGAGACAATCTTATTGACAATTCAAAAGGACCGTTAGCCACTATTTTCAGATTTAATTGTTAGCAAATTGTTAGGATGCGAAAGAGTCAAACATGATTTTTCATTGTTACGCGCCAATTTTGCGTCAACAATTTGCGAATTGTGGTTTGTTTAAAGATTTTATCGATTCAGAAATAGTCTGTGAGACTTAAAAAAAGGTCTATTATTGTTGGCCCAAAAAATATATACAAGATCGCGGCACAACTAATAAATGGACCAAATGGTATTAGGGAATTTGAAGAAATCCGCTTGTATAAGAACCCTATCAATCCTACCAGGCAACCTGAAAACGAGGCCACGAATAGCGTAAATATTACCCCTTGCGCCCCTGTAAAAGCCCCAACCATGGCCATCAGTTTTACATCACCACCACCTAGCCCATCAGAGCCTTTGATCAACCGATACAGATACGCAGGGACATATAAAATCGTAGCGCCGAGCAAAATCCCACATAATGACGATTTCCAATCCATTGATGAAATTGCGCCAAACCACGACAGCATAAATCCAACCCATACGCTGTTCAACGAAATGGCGTCAGGAATGATCATTTCTCCGAGATCTATCCTGAAAATGGCAACAAGCGCCGCACAAAAGGCTACATTCGTAAAGAAAACCGGGGCAGGATAAAATTTCACAAATAGCGCCAAGGTCCCAAACCCACAAACGAGTTCCACAACAACATCGCTGTACAATTGGGGCTTCGTGTCAGCCGCCGAAATGAGGCCTTTTCCAAAAAATAACTTCACGGTCTTGATTGCAGTGACGGGTATTAACACCCTAAGAAATCTTAGAGTTGACGAACCCTTAAGCGCAGTAGAACTCCTGCTGAGGAA
Source organism: Syntrophaceae bacterium (assembly GCA_031292235.1). Classification (GTDB taxonomy): domain Bacteria; phylum Desulfobacterota; class Desulfomonilia; order Desulfomonilales; family Desulfomonilaceae; genus CAJBEZ01. The sequence continues at coordinate 11,460 of JARLHM010000162.1, forward strand.
ATACCTTGACACTGCATTCACGACTGCGCCAACCAGAAAGCCAAATACAGTCGCTACAAAATATTGCGCTATTTCCTCTATTACATGCATATCCTGACGCCTAAACTACAGACAGGCAATAATCGACCATTTACGGCTGTCGCAAGTTTTTTCGCCGAAAATTTGACACATACATTCTTAGACTACTGATTCGCACACTATCCGCTAACTTTTGGGCCCCTTGAATGTCCGGCGTAATCACGAACCAATCGGACGGATTCATGTGTTTAAACTCCAAATCACCGAGCATTCGCCACTCCTTTTCTGTAGTCCAGTCATTACAGCCGCTCGATGACAATTGGAAAAACGCTTTAGCGTCTCGTGGAGCCATCGTGATATCCGCGTCTGACCCGTAAATAACTCTTTTTACCCCTTTGTCAAGCAAGGCTTTCTTGGAAAACGCTATGCCATAGGGCTCAAAGGTATGTCTCATCAAACCACGCCGCCATTTTTGGATCAAACCAAAGTGTCCCAGTTCCGCCTCGGTAAACGAGACCACTGGCGCCGAACCTCGTGTCCACGTCCCGGTTGCTCTAATCTTTCTCTCAATCACTATTCTTATCAGCGTGTCCACCGCATCATGGGCAGCCCCCGGACTATTACATATCAAATCAGACAAATAAGTAGCCCAGGACTGGCCAGGCCAAGGACCGGCACACGCCCTCGTATAATGTATTAACATGCCATCCATTAAATTTCTCAACTGAACTTCGGAAACAAACGGATCCCCGCTCCATTGGGCCTTAAACTTGGCAGAATTACCTGAACTCTTGTTGCTATGGATGACTGGGGCAATTACAGAAACTCGTTGATAATCCCTTTGCAAGCCGGGGTCCAGACTATCTTTTGAACAACGACAGGAATCAGAACTGTTTGAGTCTTCGTCAACTACCGCCTTTCCTCTAAATTGTGCTGACTCGAGTATACGTGCCATGTTCCCTTTGGGTCTGACGGAACATGGCAAAATGATCTCAGCTATCGCCCCAGCCATTTCGTCCCTAATCATCCACCGCAGCTTTGGTTTTGGTAAAACGCCAGGCGAGAAACCAGATAGGAACAATGTGTTTTCCATATCAAAAATTTCAGAAAATTCTGTTTGGAATTTTTCTTGAACATCCGCCGGACCCATGAAAGGCAGCGGGCCATCGCACACAACGATTAAGCCCGACCCCTTGGCCAACCAACTGACCACGAGATAGGGGACGGGTCCATAGCCTGAAACCAAAGTCCATTTTCTTGCAATAGCGTCCTTTGCCAGTTTTATGGTTTTTTTAAGCCATGGAGAATCCGGTCGAACTTTCCTTTCTGGTCGTGAATTTAGTAACATTGCCGAGGGATTGTCCAAAATATCCAGCGGGCCGAATGTAAAAACGATCTTGAACAGATTTGCGCAGTACTCAAGTTTTGGATGTGTCGGGGTGAGGTGAACCTGGATTCCTTTTGCGAGCCATCCTTCAGCCATAGTCAAAGAGCAATCTATTAACTTCTGGTTATTTGCAAACCGAAGTGTCCGGCGCGTTCCAAAGTTTAACTCGGAAATCTTTGAATCCAGGTATTCTTGAACGGATCGAGAATCCACGGACCCGGCGCACACGGACCCAATAAGAGAGGATCGCATGGAATAATCCAGTTGAACCATACTGCCAACGAGCGCCGCGGCCAAAAGGCCCGGCAAGTGGTGTTTTTCTGTCAATTGTATTTGTCTGCGCAGGATATCAGGCGGATAACTACTGGCTCGCCGGAGGTTCATGTTTGGGTTGGGAATAGTTTAAATTACTTATTTCTGAGTAAGTCGCCCCATCACATAAAACGTCGATGTTTCGAAAAACCAAGTTTAGTCTGCGCCGTCTTTTCAAAGCCATAAGCCTCCCATGCTGCCTCAACTTAGCCTTATTGCCCTTCATTGTGTGTATTCCCCCATTTTGGGTATTTGCTTACGACTACATGTGATGCTTTAGTTCAAATTATTCAGAATCGTGTCAAAGCCTAGTTGAACAAATCTGTTACGTCGGTTTCCAGCACATAAACAGATTCTTTGTCCTTATAAAGTTTCTTGGGAGCCGAAATATTGTATTGGGATTCAGAGACTGCAATTACCTTTCCTTCTATAACCTTGAGAGAATGGAGTTCTTCAGGGGTCGCTTTCCATGGGATTTCATCCAGATCCAAAACATAATTTCCATTCCAATCCCGGAGGAACGATGTCCCCGTTTTTTTGAAAATATCCTGAACCGTGTGCCATTCCTCAGCTTCCACGACAAAATTTAAATCCTCCTGAGTCGCTATAGGAACGACTAATAGGAGTTTTATTTCTTTTTGAGACATTAATTCTCCTGACTAATCAACAACTTTTAAGATGGCTAAGGCAGAGTTAACGCTAATGTCTGGTTTGGTTTCCCAAGGACAGGCATTACTCGGCCATCGAATCGAAGTCTGATACCACCAGCGTTTCCTGTTATAACTCTAAAACTATTTTTTGCGGTAAAAACCTGTATGTCACCAGGAGACATTATTATCTCCTCCGCCGGACCACTGTCTGGCTCCACACGGACCCAAGCGTTAGCTATTGCCTTTATTTCCAAAACTTTTTTGCCCGTCGAAGAAGGCTGAACCGTAGTTAAAGACGTTTGAGATTTATCGGTTCGGCTTGATTGCGCGCTTAAAGAAAAGCCGGACCTGTTTGAGGAATTTTGGGGCTTCCTGTCATCTTCCAGAAAAACGCGGCTCACACCTGTAAGAATTAGAATTAACAGAGCAAGGAAACCAGCTCCAGTCAGAATTCTCGTAAACCATATATTCTGCACAAAAGAGAGTCCATGAGCGCCTTCCTCTACTGGAATCAAAGGCTTGTCATCGTTATGGCTTTGCGGCTGTCTCGTGCCGAAGAAATTCTCCAGGGTCTTGATCGTGTCTTCGGCGTCCAGACCAAGCTCCTTGGCGTAGGATCTCACAAAACCCTTCACGAAAACAATTGGCGGTAAGAGATCATATCGGTCTTTCTCAAGAAAATCCAAATTCGTTAGAGCAATTTTAGTGCTTGCGGAGATATCTTCTAGATTCTTACCTTTCTCTTCTCTTAGTCCTTTGAGGTATGATCCAAAAGATTCCATAGTTTCCTGACGCCTATTCTAAGTTAAACAGTTCGAAACGGATTAAAAAGAATATCTTCCTTTTAGTTTACAATCTACTATATCATAACGATCAGGGACAATTTCTTCTATACCCTATCATTTGTCCGTGCGAAATCGTTACATTTCGATTATCATCACAAGTTGCTGGGAGCAAGGATTTATTCAACATCCGCATAAAGATCAGTAAAATTTTTAAAATAAGCTTAAACTATTATTAAATCTTTAATTTAACACCTGTCTAACTAGCTTTAGAAATATTTCAAATGCCGGGAAAACGACAAACTTTAGGGGAATGGATCACAGCGAGGCCTTCTTTCTTAGCTCTGGTGGCGCTGGTGATTGGTATATTAGTCGGTTATAAGGGAATTGGAGTCTCCAACCCCGGAACCAGCGCAATTCTATTGTTAGCATTCGTGGTCGCTGCGGTATGCCTGTTTTTTCAGCGTCTAATCTTGATGTGGGTGTGTGTCTTCGTGGCTTTCACATTTATAGGTCTGGCGTTGACTCTCGATTCTTTGAACATCACCACAGCAATTGTCGCCACCCCGAAAAAGCAGGTTATACAGGCCACCGTTGCGCGCGTTTTGGCAAACAACACCGACCATAGAATTATATTACTCAAATCTGGATACCTCAGCCATAACCATGAGACTCTTCAGGGTTATGGACGTCTGAGCCTCCGTGAAAATGGCACGACTCTTGTCTCTGGAGATCGAATATCTTTTCGATCAAATATCCGAACCCCTATCAATCGCGGCAATCCCGGCGAATATGATTGGGAGATTGATTGCAAAAGCGAAGGGATCGCATGGCTTGTCAATGTCCGTGGTCCGCAATCTTTGGTTGTGGTCGAAGCGGGATGGCCTTTCTACCCATCTGCTCTGCTGTCACGGCTTCGACAGGCAATGTCGTCTTTTATCGAAAAGAATTCCGGGACATTGTTCAATGATGTTGAAGCAAGCGCCATAAGAGCTATCCATAAGGGAATAATACTTGGTGATCGAGCTGAAATCAGCAGTGACCTGAACAAGGCATTTTCCAACAGCGGACTGGTTCACATGCTTTCAGCCTCAGGCTCACACGTGACGATAGTGGCGGCCATGACATTTTTCGTCATCAAGACCCTTGTAAGAATTGCTCCCAACATCATGCTTTGGGTCCCTCTTCCAAAAATCGCCGCCTTCTTTTGCATTCCTGCGGTCAGCGTTTACTGTTTACTCGTGGGCCTCAAACCACCGGCGATGAGAGCCGGGATAGTTGGCGTAACCCTGGCGATGGCGTTCATTACGGAGCGTCGGTGGGATTCGTTGAACAGCCTAGCGTTTTCAGCGATAGTAATTCTTCTTTTCTATCCTCTGTCCATCTTTACACCTAGCTTCCAACTCTCTTTCGCAGCCGTTGCCGGCATACTGTTGATCGTCCAGAGTTCATTGTTTCGGCCAGGCTCTTGGTCTGGCAAAGATTTGGAGACACACCCCAATCGAGGTTTAGCAAAGAAACGAGAAAAATCCTTCCTATCTATTGATGTGCTAAAAAGGCCTCTCATGTCGCTGGTGGTTTCTTCTCTTGCCGCAACAATGGCTATAACGCCATTAATCATTCACATATTTCACTCGATCCCAATTTACTCAATACCGGCCAATTTGGTCTCTGATTTTGCTCTTACGTTAGGTCTGTCTATAGGACTGCTTTCAACCCTAATAGGGGTGGCAAGCCCAACAATTGGGCAATGGCTAATGGTTCCAGCGGATTTCTTTGTCTGGCTGGTAATAAAAATAGCAGTGGTAACGGCCAAATTACCTGGGTCAACTCTGAAAATCCCGAACCTTGGATATTTCGGATTGTTACTCTCATGCATAACAACGTGCGTTACTTTTTACTTCATCATGAAGCCCAAAAGATCTGGCGCTTTCGTCGTGGTTTCAAGTTGGATGATCCTGGTCGCCGCGTTGATGATCGGACAGTTCATACAGAACAATTCCGACAAACTTAGAATAGTATTCTTAAATGTTGGAAATGGCGATTCCGCATATATTAAAGCGCCGGGCGCTACAGGCCTATTTATCGATATGGGACCCAAGACTCCTTATTTTGACACGGGTCAGTCAATCATAACCCCTTTCCTTCTCTGGCAGGCTGTTCACCAACTCGACGGTATAATTGTCAGCCACGCGGAATCAGACCATATGGGTGGGGCTCTTACGACTATGAGAAATTTCAGCACAGGAAAGCTTTTTATTAATTCTCTTGGAGATTCCCTTGAATCTGTTCGGGAATTAGCTTCATTTGCAGGTTCTCATGGTGTTCAAATCGCGCCTGCTAACGCGTCGATCAATAGAATTCCCATAGGTGAAGCCTCGATAACTTTCCTCCATCCAGACCCAACTTTCATTGGAAAGAAGCTAAATGACATGTCTGCTGTGACGCGTCTTGATTATCGGAACTTTTCCGTTTTGTTCACCGGAGATTTGGAAAAGGAAGGGGAGAGAGAACTAATAAATTCAGGCGCCACGCTCAAATCCACAATATTGAAAATCCCTCATCATGGAGGAAAGACCAGCGCCACTTCCCAGCGTCTCCTTTCGATGATACTCCCCAAGATAGGCGTATTGTCCGCTGATTATCCTCCCCGCGGGGGTTTGCCCAACTTGGATGTTCTAAATCGTCTCAACGATGTCGGAGCTGAGCTTTTCTGGACCGGCAGAGACGGGTCCATCGCTATTGAGACTGACGGCGTTAACTCGATAGTAGTTGTTACAGGTAAAGATAACAGAAAAATATCTTTCCCGATTGCTTTGGACAATCTATCAAACTAATTACTAAGTAAGATACGGTTATTTTCAATTTTACATTCATTTAATTTTTCCTTTGCGATCTTTGCTACAATACATTATAATATTTTATAATAATGTGAGTATGATGATTGACAAATTTTAAGATTATAACAAACGCGATATTGGCGTTAATCAAAAAAAAACGTACTCCGAGATGAAAACCCTCGAAGTGTAAGTTCTCGATCCACTCTCCCAATGGCGTCTAAGCAGTCGTCCCAATTTTCTTTCGACCGAACAACTTTTTATGACAGCAAGCCAAGCTGTATCAGAAAGGTTTCCCAGACAATTAGAATTCTCGAATAATTTTCCGTTG